>CAZRXJ010000001.1:0-37017 GCA_964604025.1 uncultured Saprospiraceae bacterium
CATTGTGTACTTTTTGATATCCCAAGAAAGATATATTCTCGACCTGCAATTCTCTTATGAAACCCTCAAGTCCTTCCATATATGCTTTTTGGCTTTCTAATACTGGACCAACAATATCAATTTCAATATTTTCTTCTACAAGCAATGACGCCGCTTTAATCAGGAGTTCGATTCCTTTATGAATATTGATATAACCTATTATCAACATTCTAATTGGTTTTTCTCGTCTTCTGTTAATAGGTTGAATCTGTTGTCGATCAACAGGAGCAACTAGTATAGAAGAATACGTCTTATTAGCTATTCTTGTGTTCAGTCTTTGATAGTATTTTTTTGTCCTTTCTGAGGCATATATATAACCTGTAGGCAACCATGAGGTCATTCTAAATAATCTTTCGACAAATACTGGTTGATAAGTATCATTCATATGCCACACGGATCTAACCCCTGTTATCCAAGAAGCTATCACCCCTTTTATCTGCCAAGACCCATTACAATGTATAAGATCTGGTTTTTCATCAATAATCAATCTTATAAGACCGACTATCTCTGGGATAAAAAAAATAAAATACATAATAGCTCCAGCGAAATTTTTTGTCATTGGATGCATACGCAATTCTCTATATTCTAATTTTAAATCACGCAAAGACTCTATATACTTTCTTGAATTCTTGGGAACAATAATAACTGTATCTATTTTTCCCTTTAGTTCGTTCGATATTATTCTAATTCTTCCTAAGGCCCCTCCTCCTCTACCTTCTTCACTTATGTTAAGCACCTTATACATAACCATATTTGTCTAAGGCCGTCTTATAATAGTTATTACATAACTGCTTCGATTCGTCGTTAAAATAATTTATCCAATCTCCAGCAACTCCTTTTCTCAAAAATGAATCAGCTCGTTCCTCACCTCTTGATCTTCCTGTTTGATTTTCAAAACTGTATTTTTTTACAACATCTTCTATATTTTTTGTAGGCTCTATACTATACCAGTTCAATATTTTTTCTATTTCTCCTTTTGCATCTTTCAATAAGTCTTCATATCGTACAAGAATTAGATTTTTCGTGTTTTGATCATAACTGGTGACATGTTCTCCCCAATTGACGACTCTTCCTCCCACTCGATAGGAATTGTGAAATGTTTTTATAAACAAAGGCATCGTTTCTAGCACATTATCAAAGTCAACTTCACCTAGTTTTTTTCTCCATTGTCTTACCAAATTCGCGTGCTTCTTTTCTCCACTCATTAAAAAATGAAAATAAGCTGATGTTATAACATCTCTTCCATCTCTTATAAGCACCACTGTTTTATACTTTGTTGGGCCCAGGTGATGTGCGTGTTGTACAGATTTTTTAAGTGACAATGAAGTGTTTCTATGAAAAGGAAGGTCCATCGCATTTGATAGCATTTGACAGAGCCACGTACCTCCTGATTTGGGAAATTCTGCTACTCTGACATTATTGACTATAGGTTGTAAATATTGCCATATAACATATCTCTGTAACGAATGAATCTTTATAAGTAACTCTGACCTTGTCTCCATCGATCTATTTGGGTGTAGATATCATCTTTCTACTAAAGTTCAAGACATCATATATAAGTTGAGGTGTATAAGCGATCAGTTTGTTTCTTTTTATAAGGTGATCTAATTTGACTTTTATATTATTCTTGGCATGACGCCACTTGAATTGTTTTTTCAAAGTGTAGTATAGAAGAGGTTCTTGAAGATTGTGGAATTTTACTTTGTCATATATCCGATACCAAAGATCTGCATCTTCAGCCCATGTAACATCGGGGTCATAATATCCAAAATCCGTATATACCTTTTTCTTTATCATTATTGTTGGATGAAAGACTAGTGGTTTCTTAAACACTGATGCAACTATATCTTGATGCAATTCTGCCAAAGATCTCTGCTCTCCAACTTTCAAGTCTGCTGTCCGATTATAAATTGCCGTGCCAAGAACATCTATTTTTTCGTTTTCTCTAAGAAAGTTTATTTGCTTTTCTAACCTATCATGAATCGACTCATCGTCAGCATCCATTCTCGCGATATATTTGCTTCTGGCTCTTTCAATTGCTTTGTTTAAAGATGCGGCAAGTCCAATGTTGAGATCATTTTCAATAATGACAATTCTGTCATCTTTTCTCTCGTACTGCTTAAGTATCGCCAATGTATCATCTGCGCTTCCGTCATCAACAATTATAAATTCAAAATTGCTGAAAGTCTGACAGAGCATACTATCAATTGCACGAACTACTGTGCCAGAAGCATTATAACAAGACATGACAATAGACACACCTGATTCATTCATAGTCTATGTGTTTCTTCTGATATAATAATTGCGCTACAATGCCAGACGACAAACCAAAAAATATCCAATAATTAATTGAAAAAATAGAATCTTCGCTGATTCCAAAAAAAGTCATAAAGCAAAAGTAGAAGAGGAGGCATTTCTGAAAAGAAGACATCAGTGGTTGCAATGCATAAGCATACCAGACCAACCTAAGTTGTATCAAGATGTGCAACCCTCCAAACAAAAGTCCCAAGCTACCAAATAGATGTACCAAGTCTGATTCTGGTGCCAGTGGAATATAATCCAATACTGCACTAACATCAAAAAAAGAAGCATAGAGCTGTCTGTGAAAAAGTTCTGTATAAACGGGGTATCCTCCTAGTCCCACACCAAATGGAAATTCAAATACAATGTTGTATGCATTTAAAAAAGAATAAAAACGTGTGTCGTATATAAGATCATTAAGATTAGGAAGTAACCAACCAAAGACGCCAACTAAGCCACATATCGTCACAAGCAAAAAGTACTTTGGTTTTCTGATCGTAAAAATCAAGATAGCTCCGATCATGCCTATAATCAGACTTCTGATACCGAAGCCTGTTATGATAGCTAGAGCAATTATCAATATCCGCTTTGGCCAACTCTTCAGCACAAAGCAAGAATAACTAATTAAAAATCCCAATAGATAGCCATAGCGCTGTTTGACGATACCGTAGTCATCTAAAGATTGTACGAAGACTTCATTGTACTCAGAGAGATAGTAAGACCAAGAGTTATATCCTAAGATCATTGTTGCACTAAAGATCATGAGCAATATAAGCGGCCAAAATAAAAGCGACATGGCTTTTTTAAATCGATCTACGAAGTCCACAGAGACTTTTTGAACAAATAGATGTAAGACTAAAGAGATCAATAAGAAGAGCTCTTGATAGACCAACCATGCTGTATTTCCGTAAGGGGATATAACACCATTAACAAAGTAAATCAACATGATCACATAGATCGGCCAAGCGCTCTTCCATCTGGCTTCTAACTTAAAAACTTTTGTGAGCAGGATAAGACCTAAAAAAGCAACTCCCATATAATTGTTGAAGTTTAAGGCACCACCGCCTAGATTATCAACTCCTACTTCAAAGCCCAACGCTTGAGACAAATAATAGTTAAGGTTTGTGAGTCTTAACAGACCTATTATCACAAAGATATTGATGATACCAATCCTAAAAATTCTATTTGGCTCGTATGTCGCTATGTTCTTCAAGAGAGAATGTTACCTCTGTGCAATGCGAAGATAAGATTGTCTGAATATTGTATCGATAATTCGTAATATCGCATCCAATGGCATATGTAGTATCCGCACGAAAGTATAGACCGCAGCTCTTTGAAGATGTTGTCGGTCAAGAGCATGTGACTTCTACCATTAAGAATGCCTTGCTTAATGACAAATTAGCTCATGCTTTTTTGTTTTGTGGACCAAGAGGGGTTGGCAAGACAACTTGTGCTCGGCTTTTGGCAAAGGTGATCAACATGCCTGATCCAAAACAAGCAATTCAAGATGGAAGTTATGCTGATAGTGATATAGATATCTCTCTAAACATTGTCGAATTAGACGCAGCATCTAATAATTCTGTAGAGAACATTAGGACACTCATAGAGCAGGTGCGATTTCAACCACAGCAAGGGCAATATAAGGTCTTCATTATAGATGAGGTTCATATGCTCTCTCAGGCAGCTTTCAATGCTTTTTTAAAGACCTTAGAAGAGCCGCCACCATATGCCATATTTATCTTGGCTACTACAGAGCGTCATAAGATCTTACCCACTATTCTGAGTCGTTGTCAACTATATGATTTTAGAAGGATTCAGATCCAAGATATCATCGTTCAATTAGAGGCCATAGCTGCTAAAGAAGGTGTTGAAACAGAGCATGACGCTCTATATGTCATAGCAGAAAAGGCAGATGGCGCTATGAGAGATGCACTTTCGATATTTGATCGCATAGCCAGTGCGAGTGCCAGTAAGATTACACTTCAGAGTGTTGTAGACAATCTCAATATTCTTGATTTTGACTACTTTTTTGATGCCACTGAAAAGATATTAGAAGAAGATGCTACTGGTGTCTTACTTCTTATAGACCAAGTATTAAAAAATGGTTTTGAAGGAGATACATTTATGAATGGCCTTGCACAGCATATGCGTTATCTCATGTACGCCAAGCAAGAACCAACACAAAAGATGCTTCAGATGAGTGAAGATCTTAAGAAGAGGTATATGAGTCAATCTAATACTATCTCTTATAACACGATCATCACAGCACTAAATCTTGCTAATCAGGCCGATTTAGATTATCCCAAAGCGAAAGACAAAAGACTTCATGTAGAAGTTGCGCTACTCAAGATCTGCTTTGCCAGTCGAAAATCTCTACCTCAGATCCAAGGAGAAGTAGCTACAAGTCCTCAAAAAAAAACTAGTGCCCCAATCGCTACAAGAACCCAAGTTGTAGCTGATAACAAGAATGATGCGCAACAGTTAGAGGCCCATCAAGACATAAACAAAGAAGAGATCGCTTCCGCAAATGATATGACTCTGGACATTTCTGCTGAACAAAGTAAGGCTACTCAAGAAATAAAAAAAAGTACACAAGTTACAGAGTCAATCAAAGAAGAAAAACCAAATAGCGCTTCAACTTCCAGCGCTATACTCAATACACCCAGCATCTCTTCTATAGAAGACATTCTTAAAGAGGCAGAAGCAGAAGTGGCGGTTAACAAAGATGTTAAGAAAGAGGTTAATATAGAAGAGGTCGATGACATATGGAACTCTTATGTTTCAACTATTGAGTCTGCCACCACATCGGGCATACTCAATACTGTAATTAGAAAGGTCTTAGACGGTAAGATTCTAATTACGGTACCATCCAATATTGCAAAAGAAGAAATCCAACAAGAGGCAACTTTATATGCTAACTTAAGAGATCATTTTAATCAAACTGATCTTGCCATTAACATAGAAGTAGATCGCGAACAGTTTCCTGGTATGGCCGAAGCTAATACAACAAAGCTTGTAACACCAAAAGAAAAATATGATCATTTGAAAGCTATCAATCCGTTAGTTGATGATTTAATTGAAAAATTAGACTTGAAATTAGATGAGTAGTTATTCTAAAAACAAAATGTAAGATATGGCACTTGTAGAATCAACAATGCTTCCATTAGGAACCAAGGCACCTAACTTCCACATTAAAGACGTAGTCTCTAACAACTATTATAGTTTTGATGATCTCAAATCAGAGAAAGCAACCGTCATTATGTTCATTTGCAATCATTGTCCATTTGTTATTCATGTTAATCCTGAGATTGTAAAAATCGCTAATGAATACAAAAGCAAAGGCGTTTCTTTCGTTGCCATCAGTTCTAATGATGTAGATAATTATCCAGAAGATGCTCCTGATAAGATGAGCATTGTCGCCAAGGTGTTAAGATTTCCATTTCCATACCTCTATGACAAATATCAAGAAGTGGCAAAAGCATATGATGCTGCGTGTACTCCTGACTTTTATGTCTTCGATGGTTTAGGTGAATTGACGTATAGAGGCAGGTTAGATCAATCACGACCTGGGAATGGTATTCCGTTATCTGGGGAAGATTTAAGACAAGCTATAGATGCCACAATTAACAAACAGTCCATAGAGAATCAATACCCCAGTGCTGGATGTAATATAAAATGGAAATAATACTTCCGCTTTTATCTTTAGATTTTAGATATCTTAATGCTATTTCTAAATTTAGGACTTTATGCGCCATCCCGTTTTCTATATATTACTTATAGCATCATTGTTATTCAGCTGCTCGACACAACAGAACATTTCCTCTGTCCAAGAGCCCCTCAGTGTCAGCAAGACTGTTATACTGAAGCCCAATCCGTCATATGATCTTACCAAGACAGATGTAGTCACAAACAAGAACACTGATGCTTCTATGATGAACAACAAGACATCAGTTAACACTGAAATATTATGGGACAAGTGGGGCGTCCCTCATATATATGCACGCAATAATGAGGAATTATTTTATGCCTTTGGATGGTCTCAAATGCATAGTCATGCGAACACTATATTGAAGCTATATGCCAAATCCAGAGGAAGAGCCGCAGAATACTGGGGAACAGAATATTTGGAAAATGACATGCTAATACATACACTCAACTTTCCCAAAATCGCTAACCAATGGTACGATCAACAATCTGAAGAATTCAAGGCATACATAAGTCAATTCGCAAAAGGAATGAATGATTATGTTTCTAAACATCCAGAAACTGTAAAAGAAAAATATAATGTTGTGCTTCCTATTCAAAAAGAAGACATTCTAAAGCATGCCCTCTTCGTATTGTATGGTCGCTTTATCGGAGGTGGCGATCTTCAAGCTGTGCCAAGATGGGAAGAAAGAGGTTCTAATACTTATGCCATTGGACCCAGTAGAAGTGCAAGTGGAAAAGCAATGCTCGTGATGAATCCTCACCTGCCATGGTTTGAAGAATGGCTTTTCTATGAAGGCCATTTCAATGCCCCTGGCATCCATACGTATGGTGCGACGTTAATAGGTTTGCCTACACTTGGCATTGCGTTCAACGAACACCTTGGATGGAGTCATACCAATAACACAATTGATAACTCTGATCTATATGAGATAACCCTTAAAGACAATGGTTATGTAGTTGATGGAACGGTCCGACCGCTTGAGATAAGTAAGATGTCAATCAAGGTAAAAGGAGAAGATGGTCTTATAACAGTGAAAGACTTGATGCGATATGTATCTCCAGATCATGGGCCTATATTAAAAAAATCTGGTGACAAAGCAATAACCATTAAGATGCCGGGTTTTGATCGTCCTTACGGCATGTTACAATGGTGGAAAATGTCGACAGCCAAGAATTTTTCAGAATTTAAGACAGCACTGAAAGAAGTACAGATTGGATTTTTTAACATCATGTATGCCGATGTTGAAGGCAATATATTTTACATGTTTAATGGTCAAGTTCCTAAAAGAAAAATGGGCGATTGGGATTTCTGGCAAGGAACTATTGATGGTTCTAAATCAGAACATCTTTGGTCTGAAGTCCACTCATATGAGGACCTGCCAAAAACAGAAAATCCTCCATCAGGATATCTACAGAATGCCAATGATCCACCTTGGACATCTACTTTCCCTAATACGCTAAAACCAAGTGATTACCCTCCATATATGTCACCCGTTGAGATGGGTTTTAGGCCTCAACGTGCTACGCGTATGATGGAAGAAGATCAATCTATTACGTTTGATGAATTGTTGACTTATAAGACCTCAACAAGAATTGAAATGGCGGATAGATTACTTGATGATCTCAATAATGCTGTTGATGCACATGGAAGCGATAAGAGCCGCGAAGCGATGGTCGTGCTCAATGCTTGGGATCGAGAAGCAAATAGTGATAGTAAAGGAATGGCCATTTTTTATGCTTGGGCGCATACACTTGGTCCTTGGAATACAAAAATATATAAACAACCTTGGAGTCTTGAAGATGCTTGGAATACTCCAGATGGTTTATCTAATCCACAATTGGCTGTTGCAGCATTAGATGGGGTTGTCGATAAATTCAAAGCTGCAGGTGTACCTCTTGATATTCCTTGGGGACAACAGTATAGAATAAAGTATGGCCCCAAGGATCTACCTGGCAATGGAGCAGATGGATCGGTCGGAATCTTTAGAGTAGCATGGTCGCAAGGATTAGAAGATGATGGAAAATACTATATCGCTGGCGGCGATACGTGGCAAAGTGTTATAGAATTTGGCGATCGAATCAAGGCGAAGGTTTTGATGAGTTATGGCAACAGCACACAAGAAGGATCTCCTAATTATGGGGATCAATTAGAATTGTTTTCTAAAAAAGAAATGAGAGATTGCCTTTTTTATAGAGAAGATGTACTTGAAAATGTTGACAAAAAAGAAGTCCTTATTAACGGCTCTTTCTAATTAGTAAAAATAGGTGTTTATGTAATCAAATATTACTACTCTGTTTTTTATAAAGTACACCGTCAGAGCAATTAGAAAAATGTATACTATGCGTTTGATGTTTTTTGAGATCTTTTTTGATCGTTCTCTACGATTACTATAACGCCTGCGACTGGAGTAAGACATATTTTTATAATTAATCGTCATTAGATAAGAGATGACCCATCTCTTCTTGTTTTGTGCGAAGATAATCTTGACTATTCTTAGTAGGTTTGATTATTAGCGGTATACGTTCTATAACTTCTATTTCTTTTGTACTAAGACCTGATACCTTTTCAGGATTATTAGTGATTAACTTTATCCTCTTGATGTCTAATGTTTTCAATATAGCAGCTGCGACATCATATTCTCTGTAGTCAGAAGCAAGCCCTAGTGCTTCGTTCGCTTGGATCGTATCAAGGCCTTTCTCTTGATGTTTGTATGCTTTCAACTTATTGATGATACCAATCCCTCTCCCCTCTTGTCTAAGATAAATCAAAAGACCTTTTTGGTTTGATAAGATTTTCATCGCCTCATGAAGTTGCTCTCCACAATCACATTTTTGTGAATGAAAGATATCACCTGTGATACACTCAGAGTGAACCCTGACATATACTGGTTCTGAAGGATCTAATTCTGGATGTCTCAGTGCGATATGTGGTGTATAGTCTCCTGTATCATCAGTATGTGCTGTAATGATAAAATCACCCCATTCTGTAGGAAGCAAAGCTTCTGCTTGCTGCGTAGCAAGGTCTTCCGATTGTTTATTTTTAGAATCTATAGTCATTAATAATCTTTAATGCGCTCCCAGTGATTTTGGTTTTCCACTTCATCAATTAATTGCAAGTAATTACCATATCTCAATTCACTTATATCTCCATTCTCAATAGCATCTTTCACGGCACACTTTGGCTCATTGCGGTGGGTGCAGTCTCCATATTTGCAGTCAGAAGAGGTCGTAAATATTTCCCTAAAGTTATGCGCTATATCCATCACTTCAAGATGATTAAAACTTAGTGATTTTAATCCTGGCGTGTCTATGATGCTCCCACCATGTTCTAATTCATACATTTCTGCAAAGGTAGTGGTATGTTGCCCCTTTCCAGAATAATCAGACAAGGTCTTGGTTCTAATATTGGCATTCATACTGACAGCATTGATGATAGATGATTTTCCTACCCCTGACTGTCCGGCTATCAGTGTCTTTTTGTTTTTAATTAATCCCAATAACTTGTCTATTCCTTTTTCTTCTTTAACCGATGTTATCAATACTTTATATTCGATATGTTCATAAATATCTTTCAAGTATTGATATACCCTCATATGTCCTTCATCATATAAGTCACTTTTATTAAATACAATATGAACAGGTATATTATACGGTTCAGTCATAAGTAAAAACCTGTCTATAAATCCTTGTTTTAATTTTGGATTTACAATAGTGACAATTACAATAGCTTGATCAATGTTGGCTGCAAGAAGATGGAGATAATGCTTCTTACGAGGTGACTGTCTAACCACATAGTTAACTCGATTTTCTATTTCTTCTATAACTGCTACTTTATCTGCTCCGACAGTATATAAGACTCGATCACCAACGCCAACGGGATTAGTCAACTTAAATCCTTGAAGTTTGAATTTTCCACGTATTACTGCATTGTATACATTACTATTGCTTTCATCTTTTATGATGTAAAACTTGCCAGTAGATTTGATAACTAATCCTTTCTTCATACTGACCTTGTTCAGATCGCTACATGACTATTAAATGCAGCATAGAGCTCTAGTATCCTTTCAGGGTGTTTTTCTAAAGCTGTACCTATTACAACCATATCTGCTCCTGAGTCAATTGCCTTCTCTATATCAGTACTTTCGGTGATTCCGCCACCCACGATAAGTGGGATATTGATCGTTGACTTTACTTTCTTAATCATCTCAGACCGTGCGGGCTTCATAGCTCCACTCCCAGATTCAAGATATATGCACTTCATACCAAGTAGTTGTCCTGCTAACGCCGTTTGAGCCGCTAGTTCTGATTGATTAGACGGTATCGGCAATGTCTGAGTGAGATAAGTTGTAGCACTTGGTTGACCGCCATCGACTAAGATATAGCCCATAGAGAATACTGGTAATCCACTTTGATGAATAATACTTGCAGACTCTACATGTTTCCCAATAAGATAATCTGCATTACGGCCGGAGATAAGCGAAGGAAGCAACAAACCGTCAGCTTGAGCAGACAATTGAAAAGAGTTTCCAGGAAAGAGTAATAAGGGCTTGTCTGTTACTTTTTTAATACGGCTTATAATAAGATCAATATTTGCTGTTCTCGATGTACTGCCGCCTATAAGCACGACATCACCAAGGCCATTCGACAAAAAGCCCAATAATTCATCCAATTTTTGATCCTTTTCGTGATCAGGATCTATTAAGACAGCAAACTTTGGGCTTTCGTCAAATATGTCTCTCATCAAATTCATGCTCAAACATAAAGCTATTTCAGCACTGACATCTTTCTTAAAATAGAAAAAGGGATATAACGATCTTCATCGTCTATCCCTTAGTGTCGTATGAAAAACTAAATATGTCTTCCTCACAATTAAGTGAAGTGTAAGTCTTATTAATTTATTTTTCTAGCAATTCGTTCCAGTGCTATAGGCTCAAATCTTAACCATTGAGTCATATAGCCATTTAAATATCCAATTGATACTTCTTATTAACTTTTTCATGTACGAGACTTTTGGGGTTACTTAAATCTGATTCAAAGATAAAGGTACCAGCAAACCATTCTCTACTTCTATATTAACAAGTTATGCATCTATATTGTCTCTTATTGGTGTAAACACGGATATATTGGTTAATTAAACCCTTAATGTCGTAATTTTGGCCAAATATTAATTGGATATGAATTCATTGTTAGCGGAAGAAGAATTTGCTTTTGTGAACCACAAGCCTTCTCTCGAAAAGGTGGAACACTCTTTTGGACGTTCTTTTACTTTCATGAGGTTCAATGACATGCAGCCCAATAATGATCCTGTATGGCACTATCACCCAGAAATAGAGTTGGTCTTTGTAGAACAAGGCAATGGCAAGAGACATATTGGCAATCACATATCCTATTATACTGATGGAGACTTGGTTATGATTGGGTCTAATCTGCCTCATTATGGATTTACAGATCGGCTTACGGTTAGAAATAGAGAGAACATCATCCAGTTTCATCCTGATATTATCCAACAGGCATTTGACAAAGTTCCCGAATTAAGAAAGATCTCCCAACTTGTAAATCTCTCGCAACACGGTCTTTCTTTTTATGGCGAGACAAAGAAAAAAGTAGGCGAACTCACCAACAAAATGGCCATTCAAAGTCATTTCGAGCAGTTTATCAGTCTATTATCAATCCTTAATATTTTAGCCTCTTCTGACGAATATCACCAACTCAACGCTTCTAAGATGACAGTTCAAGCTTCACTACAGGATCATGTTAGAATCAAAGTTGTATTTAGTCATGTGATCGATAACTTCCAAGCGAACATTCCCCTTGAAAAAGTAGCGAGTTTAATCAATATGACCGTTCCTTCGTTTTGTCGATATTTCAAAAAACAAACTGGTAAGACATTCACACAGTTCGTTAACGAATATAGGATTACACATGCTTGTAAACTGTTGTCAGAAACCAGTAGGCCTATATCAGATATTTGTTTCGAATGCGGCTTTAATAATTTCGCTCATTTCAACAAGCAGTTCAAAAAGATTACTGCTCAAAATCCAAGTAACTATCGTGCAGAGTTCAAACAAGTTGTTTCGGCGTAACATCAATCCAATTATGCCTTCCATGTTTCTATAATAACACAGCTCACTTTTAAGTTTAAGTTGGATGAACACCCCAGAAGAAAAGCTATTTGGCAAAATATCTTATGGCCACGTTATAAAGGCATTGTGGTCGCTTACAATTTTGGGTTTTGTCATTTTAATTGGTCTCTTCATTTATGTAGCCAGCACAAAAATGCCAAATACCCAAGAATTAGAAAATCCAAAATTTGAAGAATCTACCATTATCTACTCAATTGATTCTGTAGAATTAGATAAATACTTCCAGCGCAACAGACAATGGGTAAAATATGAAGAGATATCTCCCAATATTGTAAATGCGCTCATGGCAACTGAAGATTATCGCTTTTTTGATCACAGTGGTATTGATGCAAGAGGAACAGCAAGAGCAGTTGCATTTTTGGGCAACAAAGGTGGCGCAAGCACTATTACACAACAGTTAGCCAAACAGTTTTATACAGAAAAAAGATCTTCATTTTTCCCAAAGCGGGTCTGGCAAAAAATGAAAGAGTGGGTTATAGCAATAGAGTTTGAAAGACGATATACGAAAGAAGAACTAATGGCAATGTTTCTAAACAAGTTTGACTTTCTCCATCAAGCTAATGGTATTGGATCTGCCGCAAACATTTATTTTGGAAAAAGTCAAAATGAATTATCAATCCCAGAAGCAGCTGTATTGATTGGCATGCTAAAGAGTCCTACTATTTATAATCCAGTAAGTTCCTACGATCGTTCTCATCACAGAAGAAATGTTGTGCTTTCTCAAATGAGAAAATATAAGTTTATAACAACAGAAGAATTTGACAATTGGAAAAACGAACCGATAGACATTTCTAATTTTAGTCGAGGAGAAAACTATAGTGGCCCTGCTCCACACTTCATGGCCGTATTAAAAAATCGGGTTAGAAACATCCTCATAGAGAATAACATAACAAAACCTGGAGGGGAGCGCTTCAACATTGACACTGATGGTCTCAAGATATATACTACTATAAATTATAAATATCAAACCCATGCAGCTAACGCCGCTCAAAATCACATGAGGTCACAACAGCGCAAGTTTTTTGAAACATGGGAAGGGCATGATCCATGGACCTACATTGAAAATGATAAGAACTTAACCGAAAAAGAAGCAAAAAGACAGTTAAGAATTAGAGATAATAAGTTATCTTTTCTAATAGAAAGTTCTAAAAGATATAAACATCTCAGATATAAATATCTGGACAAAATTATAAAAGAAATAAAATCCGATATTCCAGATGCACGCCTTTATACTGGCGATATCAATAGACTTTTGAATGCCGAAAAAGATAGGTCATATCTCAACAAGCAAGTCAGTATCAAAACTTTCAGTCAAGCACAAAAAGATGTTTATGTGAAGATCTTGGATGGGCCTCATTGGGATAAGTTGAAGATCCAATGGGAGATTTTAAAATCACAGACTAAAAAAGTTTTCAATGAAAAAAGCAACATGTCCATCTATGGATATGATGGCCCAATCGAGGTTAATATGTCTCCTATAGATTCAATAAAATATATGGAGAGTTTTCTTCAGATAGGATCTATCTCTATGGACCCCAAGACTGGACATATCAAGTCATGGATCGGAGGTAGTGATTATGGCATGTGGAAGTATGATCATGTCACTACAAGAAGACAGGTGGGATCTACCTTTAAACCGTTTCTTTATACTGCCGCTCTTAATAGTGCTCTTTCTCCTTGTATGAAAGTACGAGATGTACAACATACAATTCCTGCTGGTAATCAATTTGGAATACAAAAATCCTGGAGTCCCAAGAATACAAGAGATGAATTTACCGGTGAGGAGTTTACGCTTAAAGAGGGATTGAAGAAATCCCTTAATTCGGTATCTGTATGGATCCTAAATGAGATAGGTTCTGTCCGACCTGTTGTTCAAGTTGCCGAGAACATGGGCATCTCAGAAGATCGAATACCCACCTACCCTTCCATAATTCTTGGATCTCCAGAGCTCTCGGTATTAGAAATGACAAGTGCATATAGCACTTTTGCTAATAACGGGGTCAGTCCAAAGCCCGTATTTATAAGTAGAATCGAGCATGACGGAGTTGTCATATACGAAGAAAGCTCAAGTAGTCGTCGATCTATCAATGAAAATGTCAACTATGCTATGGTTCAATTGCTAAAGCATGCATCGAGTGTCGTAGGCTATCAATTAGAAACAGAATTTGGCGGTAAGACTGGTACAAGTAACGATCATGTGGATGGTTGGTTTATGGGCGTAACTCCAGAATTAGTAACAGGAACATGGGTTGGAGGGCCATATAATTGGATCAGGTTTTTATCCCTTGAGGAGGGTCAAGGAGGAAGAATGGCCAGACCGTTTTTTCTTGATTATATGAAAAGACTCGAAGAGGATGACTCAATATCTTTTGATAGTAATGCAAAGTTTTATGTTCCTGAAGAAATAACAATAACTACAGATTGCGAAGCATACTCGGATGCAAGGTCTGATGGTCCTCTGGATGATCCCTTTGATGATGAATTTGAAGATTTAGAAGATATTCAAGAAGATATAGACAGATAAACGATCCAGCTCGAATAAGATTATTTTAGGACTTATATTGCAGGCACATTAGTATATAATGAACTGGTTTAAAAGATTGTGGTCTTCACAGGTAGAAAAGTCCTGGTTATTATGGTTGAGTCGATTCCTATGGGCTTCAGCAATCATTGGAGTTATCACAAGTGCTATTATCATTATAGTCGTCGCCAAATCAGATCTGCCGACATTTGAAGATTTAGAAAATCCAAAGTATGATCTGGCTTCGATAATATATGATGCTAATGACGTGCCTTATGGCAAATACTATATTGAGAATAGAGAGTTCATAGAGTTTAGAGACCTCTCTCCTAATATATACAACGCGCTTCTCAGCGTTGAAGATGCAAGATACAATAACCACTCAGGGATAGATTTTAGGGCTTTATTGCGGGTTGCGTTCAAATCTGTTTTGCTACAACAGCAAAGTAGTGGTGGCGGAAGCACAATAACTCAACAACTTGCTAAACTCTTGTTTAAGCGTTCGAGTCTTTCTGGTAAGTCAACTATTAATCGAGCAATAGCCCTGGCTACTATCAAATTCAAAGAATGGATTACGGCTGTTAGGTTAGAAAGAAGCTATACAAAAGAAGAGATTATAGCCATGTATCTCAACAAGTTTGAATTCATCAATGGTGCACATGGTATTCATTCTGCCAGTGAGATTTATTTTGGTAAGGACCAGAGAGATATTAAAATAGAAGAAGCTGCAGTGCTGGTAGGTATGTTGAAAAATCCTGCTTTATACAATCCTGTAAGATTTCCCGATCGAAGTCTTGGGCGTCGTGATGTTGTCCTAAGTATGATGAGAAACAACGAAAAGTTAGACAAAACCTCTTTCGATAGTTTAAAAGCCCTGACGTTAGATATGTCTAACTTCAAAAGAAGCAGCCAAAGTGAGGGTATAGCTCCTTATTTTCGAGCAGAACTGACGAAGTGGTTGCGTCCTCTCTTGCAACAATCTCAGTACCATAAACCTGAAGGAGGAATTTATGATATTTATAGAGATGGACTTAAAATATATACAACCATAGATACCAGATATCAAGTATTAGCCGAAGAAGCTGTAAAGGAACATCTTAAGGAGATTCAAGAGCGGTATTGGAGAGTATGGAAGCACAAAGATCCTTTCACATTTGAAGCCGAAGGCATTCAAGAAGAACTTCGTAGAGAAGGATTACAAAGAAGGATAAGAGATACAGATCTGTATCAAGATTTATATCAGCAATCTTTTGCTGAACTGGACAAGGAGAGTCGTGACCAGTTTGACATTAATTTAAAAGAACCAACGATAAGAAGACTTCAAAAAGATATAGCTTATCTAGATCAGATAGATTCTGATGTACGGTCGAAGTTCAAAAAGTTAGTTCGGGCTGACCTTTGGAAAGATATAACAAGGATATGGGGTCAATTCGAAAAGAAGGTTGAAAGCGCTTTTGATCAAGAAGTAGAAGCAACTCTTTTTTCATATGATAACGATGGCATAGACATTAAAACAATGTCTCGCCGAGATTCTGTTCTATTTCATCTTAGACACTTGCAAGCCGGGGTTTTGTCCGTCGACCCTAAGACTGGAGAAATCAAAGCTTGGGTTGGAGGGCCTTCTCACGAGTATTTCAAATACGATCATGTTACCATGCGTCGCCAAGTCGGTTCTACTATAAAACCCTTTGTTTATGCTACTGCAATAGGAGTACAAGGCATTCCTCCATGTCAGACTTTTAATGATATCCAGTATACAATCGCACCTGGTGATGCTAATTTTCATGTAGATGCAGAATGGTCTCCTTCTAATGCTAATGGCACATTTACACAAAACAAATACAATCTCTATCAAGGGCTTTTATACTCAAAAAATAGTATTACTGTGCGGATTGTTAAAGAACTGGGAACTGTGGACCCTATAAGAGATCTACTTCATAATGTAGGTATAGACAAATATGAACGCATAAACGGTGGACGTTATGTTGTGCCAGAAGTGCCTTCACTAGCACTGGGTTCTGTGGATTTATCTTTACTAGAGATGACAGGTGCTTACACAACATTTGCTAATGATGGTGTATATACAAAGCCAACTTTCATAAGTCGTATCGAAGATAAAAATGGTAAGGTGATCTATCAGAGTACGCTCGAACAAAAAAGAGCGCTCAACAAATTGTACAATGCCGTTCTAGTGGATATGCTACGAAACAATGTGGGAGGGGGTTTTGGCCTCGGGATAAAAATACCAGCTGGTGGTAAGACCGGAACTACTAATGACTATGCAGATGGCTGGTTTATGGGCATAACTCCAAGTTTAGTTACGGGTACTTGGGTAGGCGGAGATGAAAAATGGGTGCGATTTTATACGCTTGATGATGGTCAGGGCTTTGTCATGGCCAGGCCTGTTTTTCAAAAGTATATGAAGAAGATAGAGGCTGATCCCGATATTAAATTCAATACTGATGTTTCTTTTTCAGATCCGCCTCCAGGCTTTCAGGCGCTTGCAGATTGTTCAAGATATAAGCAGCAAGATCCTGAAGAAGAAAGAGAGATTCAACGAGGCCAACAAGAAGAACTTAATGAGTTTGATGATATTGAGTTAGAAGAGTTTGAACTCGAGGAAGAACTACCAGAGATTGACTCAAGTAGATTATATTGATAACCTTAATTTATTTAAATAGGCATTATGAAAGCACCAACTGCTAATCTTATCAATTCAGCAACCCTCATCATAATGGGTTTCTTGGGATATTTTGCTACTGATTCTAAAACAGCTTTTATTCTTGTGGGCTTTGGAGCAGTATTATTACTCTGTCAGAACGGAGTCACTAAAGAAAACAAAGTGATCGCACATATAGCTGTACTCCTTACGCTTCTTGTTTTGTTATCCCTCTTAGGCATGAGACTTCCTAAAGCCATTGACGCTGGTGGTATGAGTCTTGTTCGAACTATAATTCCAATTATTACTGGGGTTTTGGCCATGATCGCTTTTATAGGAAGTTTCAGAGCTGCAAGGAAAGCTCGAGAAGCTGCTAATTAACTTACGTTCATACAGCAATATCTATATGGATATTGAGTTTTTCCTTTGTGACAGTTCATGCCCCCTTGTTGCAGTGTCGTTCTTTTGTTTTTATAGTTTTGCTATTCTGCATTGCTCATGTCTCATTTGGTCAAAACACTTATAACGCAAGGTTCAGATTAGCTAGTTTAGATACTGCAACTTCTGAGGTTTGTTATGATCTTCAACTATCTAATAATGGGTTAGAATCTTGGCGTTTATTTGGATTTAATATCAATCTTTTCTTTGACGCCAGTTTAGCTCAGTTTCTGGACTTTGAAGTTGTTTCTAATAGTCATGTATCTGAGTCGCCTCCGATTTCTCGTGTTTTACCAAGAGGAACAATTCCTAATTCTGGGCTTGCGTACGACTCCATCGGTTATCTTAGGGTCAATGTAAGCGAACGTATCCAAGGTGAAGGTGAGTTAATCGATACAACGGGCGAGTGGATCAGTATACTTCAGTTATGCTTTAACTTAACTATAGATGACATAACTGATCCCAATACATGTTTTTTCATAAATTTTGATACGCCAGAGATTTTAGATGCGGGCATTGTTCCGATAGACGTCGTGCAAGAGTCCGATCCAATAGAATTTGCCATCAATCTTATACCTGATATGAGGATTGACTTGGTCCCCGATGGCACCTTCAATTCATGTTTTATTCTTGATGAAGATACTGCCGATCTCTGTAGCGATGGTATAGACAACGATGAAGATGGTCTTATGGACTGTATGGATACCTCTTGTGGGCCAGGAGACCTGACAATAATACAGACCGCTATCGAATGCTTCAACCCACTGGGTTCTATTACCATATCTGGTGGAAATGATGGGCTTTCATACAGTATTGATGGTGGAGCTAATTTCGTTGACACAAATGTTTTTGTTGATTTGTCTCCAAGTATTTATGACATTATTGTTATGAAGAATGGAATCACAAGTTGTGCTTTTTCTAATCCGGTTATTTTGCAAGCCCCCATGTGCAATGAGGCAGAAGACGAAGACTGTAGTGATGGCTTAGATAATGACGGCGATGGTTTTATAGATTGTGAAGATGACAGTTGTCTTCCTCGTTTAGACAGTGTGCTTGTTTCTTTACCAATTAACTGCCCAACATTAGATGATGCTTCAATAGAAATATTTTCAGTTTTTCCCAATATAGAATACAGTATCGATGATGGTAACACCTTTGGTCCTGATCCTATTTTTATGGATCTAAGTCAGGATACTTTTAGGATCATAATCCGCAATATAAATACGCTGTGCTTAGTAGAGTATGATCAAAACCCCATAATCATCGTTCCTGATACCATTTGTGTGGTACCAGATGAGAATTGTGGCGATGGCATAGACAATGATTTTGATGGGCTATTAGACTGTTTAGATGAAGATTGCTTTGGGAGAACTCAATGTATCGACATTCCTTCTTTTTACATACCTAACATAATAGCTATCAATAGTGCGACAAATAACACATTAACCATACAAAGTGAAGAACCAATTAACCTAAGATTTATTAATATCTATGATCGCTGGGGAAATCAGGTGTACACCGAATCCAGATCTACTGAAGAAGTCCGCTGGGATGGCAACTTTAGGGGTATTGTACGAACTGGAGTTTATATATATCATATACAACTGGATGTTGATGGAACCGTTATAGATAGGTCAGGAGATATAACAGTAGTTAATTGATCTTCTTAGGGTTAGAGTTTTTTACATACCTTCATTAAGCATGACTCAGAAAACAATACTAAAGATTCTTACTTGGACTTGTACACTTTGTCTAATAGTAAGTCATTTGTCAAGTCAAGACATCAGTGTTGTAGAAGAAACTGCGCCTCTTAATTCTGTCCACAAGTTTGTATTACCTGTTCAAGACAATGAACAATTGCGTCATCAGTACAAGTTTTATGAACCCAACAAAGCAGGTGTTCTGCATACATTTGCAGAAGCCCTGACAACAGACATTAATTGCAATGATCACGGTACATGGGAAAGTACAAAAGATGGAAACTTGCTATGGAGACAGCGTATCATCTCTGAGGGTGCATACTCTGTCAACTTAGGTTTTACTGATTTTTTCCTTCCCTCGTCTGCATCATTGTTCGTTTCAGACCCCAATAGAACAGTTATTATAGGGCCCTTGACAAAAGAAGACAACGACAGCCATGGGCAATGGTGGTCACCTGTTATACCTGGTGAAGAAGTGGTCATCGAACTACAAATAGCTCCAGAACATGTGGAAAAATTGGTTTTAAAAATTGGAAAAGTAAATCATGATTTTTCGGGCTTTGGCGCGCTTCTTTCTGGATCTTGCAATGTTGACGTCGTTTGTGGAGAAGCAGATGGGCTTGCTGTAGTTGACAAATATAGAGATGTCATCAACAGTGTCGGTCAGATGATGATCAATGGACAGTTCCAATGTACTGGCTCTCTTGTTAACAACACTCGCAATGATTGCACGCCGTATGTCATAACTGCAGAACACTGTGGTATCACCACTAGCAATGCTTCTTCGGTGGTACTATATTGGAATTTTCAAAACAGTCAATGTAGAACACCTGGTTCTTTAGAAAGTGGTAATCCTGGAGATGGTAATAGGGTACAATTCAATTCGGGTTCAAGTCTGGTAGCCAAATATGATCAAAGTGATTTTTCAATGGTTTTGTTGGACGATCCAGTTGATCCTAACTTCAATCCTTTCTTTTTGGGTTGGGATAGAGCTGTAGAAGAGGTAGATACTGCTGCAGTGGTTCATCACCCAAGAGGTGATGAAAAAAGAATAAGCTTCGACTATGGTTCTCCTATCTTTAACTTCGATCGTAACTTCTTAAGAATTGAAAATTGGGAAGTAGGTACAACAGAGTCAGGTTCTTCTGGAAGTCCACTTGTCACAACCGAAGGCCTTGTGATCGGATACCTATCTGGAGGAGATGCAGCATGTGGAAATAATCTAGAGGATGATTTCGGTATGTTCAAAAGCTCTTGGGAAGGTGGTGGTACCCCTGAAACAAGATTAAAAGATTGGTTGGACCCAATCAATACTGGACAAGTTAGTATCAATGGGCGTAATTGTTCAGACCTTGCTATTCTTGATGCCAATGATGTTTCTATATGTGCGGTGGAAAATCCCCAAGGAAGATTGCAACTTACAGCTACAAATGGATACGACTTGGGAGGAACTTTGAGAACAGAAGATGTGCCGCAAGAACTACAAGTTAGTTTTTCAAAAGAAGAAATCTTTAATGGCGAGACTGTTGATATTCTTTTTGATGCTGATCAAACAGGACAAAATTCAATTTTTGAGATAAAGCTAATTGTAGAAAATGATCTCGGTCTTACAGAATACTTTATTACCGTTTCGATATTTAATTCTACTCCTACAAGTCCTACATTGACATTACCATTGGATGGCGCACAAGGTCTAAATTTTGACGTGCCGTTGTCTTGGTCGGATAATAGTGATATTCAACTATATGAAGTTGAGATTTCATTGAGATCGGATTTCTCATCATTAGACAGATCTTTTGATAATCTTTCCGAAGCAAATTTTATACTCAGTGATCTAGAGGCGACTACAACATATTATTGGAGAGTAAAGGGCATCAATAAATGTGGTCAAGGACAATACTCTACTATTCGTTCTTTTACAACAGGTACAATTGTATGTGAATCTTTTAGTCCTCCAGACCTTCCCATTTCTATTGGCACCGACCCAGTTACAATAACCTCTTCTATTAATGTGGAGTCTAATGGGACGATAGCAGATGTGAAGATTAACAATCTTGCAGTCACCCATAGTTGGATTACAGATCTAACCATCTCAATTATAAGTCCATCTGGCACCGAGGTTTTTTTAATTGAGACACCTTGTAATGGAGAGTCTAATATCAGAGCATCTTTTGACGATGAAAGCAATTTAGTTAACCTGGACTGTCCACTGACCTTAGGCAATATTTACAGGCCATTACAATCATTAGCGGCATTTGACGATGAAGACCCCAATGGTATCTGGACACTCAAGGTGGAAGATGCCATTAGTGAGGATGGCGGAAGTCTAGATGGCTGGTCATTGGAGTTATGCTTGAATAAAGAGACATCCAGCAAAAGTCTGATATCCGATTCCTCTTTCATTGAGGTCTGTGATAAGTCTACCGAACCTATAGATCTTATTTTAACGCTTAGCGGTGTTTGGAATAACCCTTCTGCTGCTGTCGTTACAACTGGATCTGGTATGAGTATTGCTGCTAGCACAAGCCCGGATCCCGTAGGCACTGCAACAGAGATCGTTGTCAGTATAGCTGATCCTTCTTTGCTTAATGATCGAGATCAATTGACTGTATCAATAATGGATGGTGAAGATATTATCACTAGAAATATTGAGATCATCCATACTTCAGATGTAGTCACTCCTACGCTAACTAGTCCAGCAGAAGGAGCAACTAATGTTGCGCTCAATCCAGAATTGTCTTGGACAGAATCTCTATCAATAGACGGATCCTATGTTGTTACTCTTTCTGATAATCAAAACTTAAGTAATCCTATAGGTACGTTTAATAGCCCAAGTAATAACTTAATAATTGCTAATGAGCTTGAAGGATTGACCATATATTATTGGCAAGTTACGGCTCAAGGTGTATGTGCTGATAGCAGTTCTCTTGTTGGTTCTTTTATGACAGATGTCAAAGTATCAACAGTAGATCAGACTTTAGCAGGAGCGAGGATCTTCCCTTCTCCAGCTAACCATACTGTTTTTCTGGACCTTCAGGACTTAGGATCGAAAAGAGACTTGTCATATGAGCTTGTTACACTTTCTGGACAAATCGTATCTAGGGGCGATCTAGTCAACCAGGTATCAGAGATACCTGTTTCTTCTCTTTCTGAAGGTTTATACCTCATCAGTTTGATAAGCCCTGAGGGCTTATACACGCACAAGATTGTAGTCAGTAGATAATAATGGCTGCGGTGCAAGACCTTCTGTTATGACTAGAAATTGAAGCTGGTTTTAATGCCTGTTGTGTTCAGTGTTATGCAAGCAGAATGAATAAACATACCCGCTCTGATAATTAATAATTTCCTTTTGATTAGTATCGGTGTTCCAATCAATTTATACAGTATGCTCCATTACAAATGATAATACTTCTTTTCGGAACTTATTGCTCATTATATTAGTAAGTAATATTGTGTCTTTGAAGCATAGGCGTATTAGTTTATTTTTGCACCCGTCTTCTAAGAACAAATTAACATTGAACAACGCTAAATAAAATAATATGAGATGGGAAGGTCGCCAAGGAAGTAGAAATGTCGAAGATCGAAGAGGTCAGACAATGAAGCGCGTAGGAGGTGGTATCGGTATCGGTGCAATTCTAATTGCTATCGTCGCCATGTTATTAGGAGACCAAGATGCACTCGGATCACTCATGAATGATGCTATTCAAGGTGGTCCTGCAACGCAAACTACGACACAAGAATATCGACCCTCGGCGCAAGAACAAGAATTGGCTCAGATGGTATCAGTAGTACTCAAAGAAACAGAAGACGTCTGGGCAGATATTTTTACGCAACAGCTCGGAAGGAGATACCAACCTGCAGTATTAGTCTTGTTTAGTGGTAGTAGTGATTCAGCATGTGGGTCAGCAAGAGCAGCCACAGGACCATTCTATTGTCCCGCTGATAAAAAGGTGTATATCGATCTCAGTTTCTATGATGAGTTAAGGAGAAAGTTCAAAGCTCCTGGCGATTTTGCTATGGCTTATGTAGTAGCACATGAAGTCGCTCATCATGTTCAAAATCTTCTGGGCATTACTACACAAATGGATGCTCAAAGAGGTAGAGTAAGCAAAGAAGCCTATAATGATCTTTCTGTTAGGTTAGAGTTGCAAGCCGACTTCCTATCAGGAGTCTGGGCTAATCACGCTCATCGTAAAACAGGTTTTTTAGAAAGAGGTGATATAGAGGAAGCGATGAACGCAGCTTCTGCTATCGGTGATGATAGAATCCAAATGGAATCAAGGGGATATGTGGTGCCAGAATCATTTACTCATGGCACATCTGAGCAACGCATGAGATGGTTGAGAAAAGGACTAGAAACTGGTGACATTAACCAAGGAGATACATTTAGTGCAAGGACTTTGTAGGCAGAAAGCCCTACAAGAAAATGAACTATACGAGTCTATCTCTACAAATATCAATTAACAGATAGCGCTAACCAAGTAATCTATCTAAAAAGAACTTGGAAGCCTTCATGCAGTATGAATGAGCACAATGAAATCTAAGAAGTGAAGCTCAGTTTGCTTCAGTGAATAATGAAGTGGTCTAAAAACAATCAAGAAATAATCTCACTGACTGTTTACTCATTACCCACAATGTTTTAGCTTTGCCGTCCCATTGAGGTGTTGGTAAAGAGTGCTGGAGTTACACACCCACACTCGAACCTAAACTCACACCTATATCGGGCCTATAGCTCAGCTGGTTAGAGCACCTGACTCATAATCAGGGGGTCTGGGGTTCAAGTCCCTGTGGGCCCACATACGAAAGGAGATTAGCGAAAGTTGATCTCCTTTTTGAATTTATAAAATCCCTGCTGAATACATATTATATTGTTATTCATATAGCGGAAAAGATGCCAAGAAACATTCATCAAAGAAAATCTCACAATGAAAACCAGCTCATTCACACCTAACTGCGGAGTCCTTATAGAAGATGTCAATTTATCCAATCTTGCTGATCAAGATGCTGAAAATATAAGGCAATTGTTTTTTGAACATGGCCTTATATTTTTCAGAGATCAGAGCCTTTCACCAGAACAGCATATTGCTTTGGCGGGAATATTTGGTCAAATTGTTCGCAATCGCATTTTTAAATGTCTCCCAGAACATCCAGAGATAGCCGTGGTGAGCAAAGACAAGGATCAAAAAACCAATATTGGTGGAGGCTGGCATACCGATCATTCTTATGATGAAGAACCAGCCATGGCATCTATATTAGTTGCGCGAAAGCTTCCTTCTTCTGGAGGTGCCACAAGATTTGCTAACATGTTGGCGGCATATAAGGATTTGTCAGAAGGATTAAAACAAAGTTTATCTTCTCTAGTTGGGCTACATTCTAATGAACATTTATATGGTGAAGGCGGATATTTTAGTAAGACTGATCTTCCCGACAAATTAGCCGAGGATATAGAAATTAATCACGCTAAACATCCTGTTATAATTACACATCCAGAAAGTCAGAAGAAAGTGCTCTATGTTAATAAGGCACATACCATCGGTATTGAAGGTTGGAAAACCGAAGAAGCATTTGCCTTGCTCAATTATCTATATGAACATGGTTGTAAAGACCAATACACATGCGAATTTAACTGGTTGCCCGGTTCTATCGCTGTCTGGGATAATAGGACTACTTGGCACTTTGCAAATAATGACTACCAAGGCCAAACAAGAATTATGCATCGCATAACAATCGCTGGACAATCATTAAGTTAAGTTTTCTAATAGGCCATATACCTTTGCACCAATAACTCATTAGTCTCCGTCGCTTTAATCTCCTCAATCATAGTTGTCAATTGAGCTGCTGAAACTGCATCGTCTTTTTTCAATTTCGTTCTCAATTTATCCAATGTGTTTGTAGAAGTAAAGCGGTAGAACATATTCTCTTTGGAAGAGGTTGCTATCTCTTTTAGCTTTTGCGATTTATTCAAGATTGTTGTTGCGTCCAGTTTAGAAAGCAAATCATAATATGAATCATAAAAATTAAAAGCCGAGAATAAACTAACATTTGTTAATCGTTCTTCAAAGTAAGGTAGATGAGAGACATCTCCCGTACTGGATAATATACCTGATACTGCTCCAACCAACATTGAAGTTTTTTCAGCTTTCAATTTAATTGCTTCTTCAAGTGCTGCTGGTGGATCTACCATATTAAGCGTTTCAAGCGCAGCGGTTATAGTAGCGTATGACTGATCCTTAGCCATTATTTCTTTAGACAGATTTGCTATGTCTACTCCTTCTACTCCTTCCAGTTTTTTTACAGCTGCAGCTCGAACTGCAGAGTGTGCGTCTACTCTCGCCATCATGCTCAACTTGTTAATGAGATCTTGTCTGTTTCCTATATTGATAGATTCAACTGCTTTCTTACGTAGTGTAAAATGATTGTCATCAAGAGCTGTGATTAGAATATCTTGGGCTTCTTTAGCATTCTTGATCTTGTCCAAAGCTTCTGATCTATGGATATATGTATCTACCCATTGATATTGGCGCATATATTCTTCTTTTGTTTTAGACTCACTTTTGACCATCAATAGGTGATCATATCTGTCAAAAACTATAAGCGCTGGTTCCTGATCCATTGGTAAAACAACTTGGTATGATCTTTCATCAACTGTAATATCATATTGAGTTTCTGCACCTGATGGATCAAAGACACTAAGGGTTACTGGTAATTCAAATATTGGAATTGCAGTTTCTGTGTTTTGAGTTTGATCGACGGATACAGTTAGTTCTTTCTCAACGTCGTTATAGTCATAAGCTAATTCTAAACTCGGATGTCCGGCAGAAAGATACCATTGGTTAAAAAACCAATGAAGGTCTAATCCTGTCACATCTTCAAATGCCATTCTAAGTTCGTCTACCTCAACAGCACTGTGTACATTATCATTGAGATATTTGTTGAGTCCCGCAAAGAAAGCATCATCACCCAATTGCTTTCTAAGCATATGTAGCACTAATCCACCTTTGTTATAAGAGTGTCCATCAAACATCTCTTCTTTATCACCATAGCCATAATGGATAAGTGGATGAGTTCCCCCTTGCATTATTGAAGCAAGGTATCCTTGTTTTTCATTGTTTCTTTGATATCCTGCTGCATCTAGTCCATACTTGTATTCTTGCCATAGATGTTCGCTATAATTAGCAAATCCTTCTTGCAATGTTAAATTAGCCCAACTTTCTACAGTTACCAAATCACCAAACCAATGGTGAAAGAGTTCATGAGCAACAATAAAGTCATTGTCGTTGTCAATTAGTTCGCGATCCGTCTTTTGAATAAAATCACCAAATATTACTGCCGTAGTATTTTCCATAGCCCCCGATACATAATCACGTGTTATAATCTGACTATACTTATCCCAAGGATATGGATAGTCCAACAGGTCGGAGAAGTATCTAATCATCTCAGGCGTATGTGCAAATATTTGTTTTGCATATGCTTCATACTCCGGTTCTACATAATATTCTAAAAGAAGACCATCTACTTCTTCTTTAACAACTGCAAATTCTCCAACCGCTATCATCACCAAATATGGTGCGTGGGGCTTATCCATTTTCCAAGTATCAGTTCTCGTTCCACTAGTGGCATTAGAACGAGAAGAGATCTTTGTCCCGTTAGAAAGTGTAACAAAAGACTCTTCAACTGTGATGCTTATCTCATGAGTAATTTGCTCGTTTGGTTTGTCTATTGTTGGAAACCATTTAGAATTATGTTCTGTCTCACCTTGTGTCCAGATCTGCCTGGGTTTGTTGGCCTCTTCCCCTCTAGGATTTATAAAGAACAATCCTTGATCGCTCGTTATAGCTGTACTTCCTCCAGCTGGTATAGCGGATGGTTGTGCTACATAATCTATAGTGATAGTGATCTCATCGTCGCGATTATAAATTTTATCAAACTCTATTGCCAGCTTCATCCCATCATATTCATACTTTAGTGTTTTTCCAGATACATCTGCAACATCATAGATTTCAAACCCTTTAGCATCTAGCGTTAGTATATTTTGATTGTAGAAGTATGGTTTTACTTTCAAATCTGCCCTCCCAAAAACTTTCTCATTTGTCCAATCAAATCTAACATCAAGGTTCATATGGATTATATCCCAATCCCTATCTGCTGCTGCATTGTAAACAGGAAGTTTATAATCTCTTGGTGCTGTAACAACAAGTTCGTCAAGTGTTCTTTCTTCAGTGTATTCTTCATCAACACCAGCGTCATACATTTCTTCTTCTTGTACACTTTCTTCAACCACTTCAATTGGTTCTTTTTTAGAATCAATCATTTGTTTTTGTGTGCTACAGGCTACTGTACATGCGATGGTAACCAAGCAAATAATATTCTTCATCATACTAATTAGGATAATAATTGTTTTACAATAGAGGCGAGTGTTTTTCCATCAGCTTTGCCTGCAACTTTTTGAGATGCCATACCCATCACCTTACCCATATCTTTCATTCCTTCTGCACCAGTTTGGGATATTATGTCTTTTATGATAGTTGTGAGTTCGTCGCTGCTCATCTGCTCAGGCAAGAATTTTTGAATCACAGAGATTTCTTCTTCTTCTACTATTGCCAGATCTTGTCTCCCCTGTTTCCTAAATATATCAAGTGAGTCCTGTCTTTGTTTAACAAGCCGCTGCAATAACTTAATCTCTCCAGCTTGGTCGAGCTCTTTGCCACTACCATCTGTTTTAGTTAATACGATGGCTGCTTTAATAGCCCTTATACCTCTTAGTGCTGCTTGATCTTTACTTTTCATCGCAGCTTTTAGATCTGCCATGACTCTTTGTTCTAAACTCATCTTTTATTGATTATCAATTGTATTAGTTAATTCTATAAAATCTTCAAGTGATAAATGTTCTGGTCTCTTAGTCATTACATCCAAATTGTAAAGTGCTTCATCCTTTATGTGTGGTTTAAGGGTGTTGCGAAGCATTTTTCTTCTTTGGTTAAAAGATCCTTTTACAATAGTTTTAAAAAGACTTACATCACATGGGATATTATAATCCTTTTTCCTTTCTAAAAGCAGTATAGCGCTGGTGACTTTAGGTGCAGGAAAAAAAGAACCAGGGCTTACTTTAAATAATACCTTGGTATGAAAACTAGCTTGTAAAAGAACACTGGTAACACCATATACTTTAGATCCAGGTTCTGAAGCAATACGTTCTGCTACCTCTTTCTGAAACATACCAATAACTAACGGAACAATATCTTTATACTTGTCTATTCGAAAAAGAATCTGACTGGATATGTTGTAAGGGAAGTTGCCAATTACATTGTATTGAGCTCCATTGTATACCTTCTCCAGCGGTAGCTGCAAAAAATCTTGCTGTATCAACTGGTGTTGATCCAGATCATAATGTTGTTGTAGATGATGAACCATATCCCAATCAGCCTCTACCGCCTTGAAGTTAATATCTTCTTGTTTCAGAAAGTATTTGGTTAGTGCACCTTTTCCAGGGCCCACTTCGAGGATGTTGTTTCCATGTCTTCTGGCCATCATCTCATCGACGATGCGTTGGCTTATAGTCTCGTTAATCAGAAAATTTTGCCCGAAGGACTTCTTAGGCCTCAAAACTTATGAATTAGGGTGCAAAAATCACCCTTTTTATGTTAGCATAAAAGCGAGAATGATGATTTGGCTTTCTACGGCCAACTTTCTGGGCACATCAACTATTATAGTAATAGTATATTCGTGGTTTATAAATAGTGGGATATGAGTAAAGTGAAACTTGGTTTGTCGATTGGTGATATTAATGGTATTGGTCCAGAAGTATTGATAAAAGCCTTGAGTAATGACATGTTGTTCAATGAATGTATTCCTATTATCTATGGCTCTTCTAAAGTTTTAGGTTATCACAAAAACATTGTTAAAGATCCTAATTTTCATTTTAGCAATATCAATAGAACAGATAGAGCATCTTCTGGAAAAGTGAGCTTGATCAACTGCTGGCAAGACAATGTAACTATTACGCTTGGAGAAGCAACCGAAGACGGAGGAAAGTGTGCATACATAGCCTTAGACAGAGCTGTTGATGATCTAAATAAAGGATTTATAGATGCCTTAGTTACAGCGCCTATCAACAAACATGCTATGAAGATGGCCAACTTCCCTCATATCGGTCATACAGAGTTTGTTGCAGACCAATCAAAAATGCTGGGCAAAGAGCTAATGATGCTGATATCAGATCAACTTAAGGTGGCTGTTCTGAGTAGTCATATACCTATTAGCATGGCAGCAAAAAAAGTTACAAAAGACAAGATTATAGAGTGTATCAAAGTACTAAATGATACTTTGAGGCAGGACTTTGGCAAAGACAAGCCGACTATCGCTGTGATGGGCTTAAACCCACACGCTGGTGAGAATGGGGCCATAGGTAGCGAAGAAGTAGAGATCATCAGCCCTGCAATATTAGAATTAAAGAAAAAAGGAATCTTAGTAAGTGGACCATATTCTGCAGATGGCTTTTTTGGTAACTCAACTTATAAGAAGTTTGATGCTGTTCTGGCTATGTACCACGATCAAGGCCTTATACCTTTTAAGTCTTTGTCTTTTGGTTCTGGAGTTAATTTTACTGCTGGGCTACCAGTCATAAGAACATCTCCAGATCATGGAACTGGCTATGAGATCGCTGGCCAAAATATAGCTGATCCATCATCTATGAGACAAGCTATATACGCGGCCATTGATATAAGTCGATCGCGTTCAGACCATAACGACATGCATCAAAGTAAAGTGGAAAAGGTAGAGATAGAAAGTGCAGGAGAGATCGTTTAAAAATCAATATTATATTTCACTTAAGTGAAATGTTCTAAGTATATGTAAGTTTTTCAAGTGATAAACATCTTCAAAAAAAACGATGTAGTTAACATCTTCTTGTTGCTACCTTATACCATCATACTCAGGCTATATAGTCTTATTCATCCAACTGCTTATCAGGTTACCGAGCTAGATCCGATATGGTTGGGGTGGTTTTTTGATCTTGTAAATAGTCCAATAATTCAATCAGTTATTGCTATTCTTTTGATTTTTGCCCAAGCAGTAGTTATAAATTTGCTTGGCAATAGACATCATATATTTAGAATGCCGAGTGCACTTGGCGGCATGTTTTACATCATTATGATTAGTGCGATACCAGAACTTCAGGTATTATCGCCAGCTTTAATTGGAGTGTCTTTTCTTTTGGCTTCGATATACAATGTGTTTAATACTTACAAACAGACGATTGCTGCTTCTAGTATTTTCAATGCTGCTCTCTTTTCAGCTATAGCTGCCATCATCTATCCTCCTTTTGTTATAGCTATGATATCCATTTTCATTGGGCTGTCGATGATGCGTAATTTTAAAGCAGTAGAAAGGATACAATTTGTAATTGGTTTTGGGGTGATGATATGGATTGTTGGTGTTTTGTTTTTTTATTATGACCTTTTTGACAGTAGCACATTCTTTGATAATATAGTACCTCTTGGACTAATATCAGAAATAGATTTCAAGGACTCCAAAACCTTATGGGTTGCTGGAGTATCTTCTTTCTTGATCTTACTTTCTTTTGGAAATTACTACAGTTATGTCAAAAAGAAAGGAATAGATGTAAGGAAGAAAATTGGCTTCTTTTATTGGTTATTGGTTAGTGCCTTGTTGGCTCTATTGATCTTTAAGTTTATAGATTATCAGCACTTCTACTATCTGGCTTTGTCTCTTGCGTTATTTGTATCAATGGCAGTACTACTGATCAAGAATACTGCGCTTTCAGAGTTGATACATTTGTTTTTATTGGGTGGTATCTATTATTATCAGTTTGGTTCACCATCAGATCTTTTCTCTCTAGGGTTTTAAGGACTCTTTAACACCAAAATTCTTGGATTAAAGATTTTTTTAACTCGTATGGACTAATTATATCTCTATCTTTGGATATCTCGTTATAGTGAAACAATCCTTCCTGAGTTGTTTTTTATCACTTTCAAGCCTAACTAGGAAAATCAGATGAGACTTTTTACATTTATATTTTTGCTGCTCCCCTTGTGTTCTCTCGCACAAGAATATAGTCCAGTAAGTTGGACATTTGACGTAAGTGAAGTTAGTGACCAGGAGTACGAACTCGTCTTTAGAGCTGAGATTGAAAAAGGATGGACCGTTTATTCTCAGTATATCGATGACGGAGGGCCAGTTCCGACATCAATAACATATGAGACAGAAGGTCTTGAAAAGTTAGGTGAGAGTACTGAAGAGGGTTATAAAAAGGAAGGAATGGATGACATTTTCGAAATGAATGTTATCAAATTCTTTCATACAGAACCCTACATCATTAAGCAAAGAATCAAGAAGGGTACCTTGACAAAAGTGTCTGGATATTTAACATTTATGTGTTGTGATGATGAGAGATGTTTGCCTCCAACGGATATAGACTTTTCTATAGATCTTGCATCATCTCAGACCAAAACCCCAAAAAATGGCGATAGAGCAAGTGTGGCGCCTGAAATTAAGCCACAAGAAAATTCTCCTCTTGGTGCAGTAAGTAAGTCTAAAGAGTTGATAGTATCTGTGGATGATAAAGACACAGATGAAAATGCACGAGCTGAAGATCGAGAAGATCTCCAGAGTACTATCTCTTGGGCCAAAGCTTCCGACGAAGGGACGCCAGTTCAGTGGCAATTCGGAATAAAAAAACTGAAAGAGAATTCTTATAAATTATTCTATCAAGCTAACATTGACAAAAACTGGACGGTCTATTCTCAATTCGTAGGTGAAGGAGGTCCTGTTGCAACTGAGGTTGTTTATGAGCAAAAAGATGGTGTTGAGTTTGTTGGTGACAGTCGAGAATCTGGAGCGCGAAAAGAAGGGTTAGATCCCATCTTTGAGATCAATGTGATCAAGTTCTTAGATAAAGAGCCATATACAATAGAGCAATCTATAGATGTGACATCAGGCTCTTCTGAATTAACTGGATATCTGACATATATGGCCTGCGATGATACTCAGTGCTTGCCACCTACAGATGTTCCTTTTTCTTTTGATGTTCAAAAAGGACTCGCAATTAATCTTAATTCACTGGGTGTTGATAATTCTGCATCTGATGAATCTCTTGCAATTGTGGGTAATATTATAGATCAGACAAGACCCAAGTTAAGAGAAACCCATGCAAGCCCACTTGCTAATTGTGGTGGAGACGATACGGCCAACTCAAGCATGTGGTGGATGTTTTTATTTGGATTTTTAGGAGGTCTTTTTGCATTGTTGACGCCCTGTGTGTTCCCTATAATTCCAATGACAGTCAGTTTCTTTACCAAGGATACAAAACGCAAAGGTTGGGTCAGCGGACTTATATACGGAGCATCGATCGTTGTGATATATGTAACTATTGGCTTGCTAATTACAGCGCTATTTGGAGAAGAAGCACTCAATAGCCTTTCTACTAATTGGATCGCAAACACATTGTTCTTTTTGATTTTTGTGTTTTTTGCCTTTTCATTTTTCGGATTTTATGAGTTAACACTTCCCAGTTCATGGTCAACTAATTCGGATAAAATGGCTGACAAAGGAGGCCTCTTAGGCATCTTCTTTATGGCTTTCACATTAGCATTGGTTTCTTTTTCTTGTACCGGCCCCATAATAGGTGCCGCGCTAGTGGAGTCTGCTTCTAATCAAGTCGGACCATTTATAGTGATGCTTGGATTTTCTCTTGGCCTCGCTATTCCTTTTGGTTTATTTGCTGCTTTTCCTGCTTGGCTCAATAGCTTGCCTCAATCAGGAGGGTGGATGAACTCTGTGAAAGTTGTACTTGGTTTTATAGAACTTGCTCTTGCATTCAAATTTTTGACTGTTGCAGATCTAACAAGCCATTGGGGGCTTTTGAAGTATGAAGTATTTATAGGTATTTGGATCCTTATTGCATTAGCAATGGCCGCTTATGGTATGGCTTGGATAAGGTTTCCACATGATAGTCCTGTTAAAAAAAGAAGTACAAGAAGATGGGTCTTCTCGATAGCATCTCTTTTATTTGCTTGCTACCTAGCCACTGGGTTCATCTATAATGATGAAATCAAAAGTTATAATCCGCTAGGATTGATGAGCGGCATTGCTCCTCCTGTAAGTTATAATTTGTTTTTAGACGATCCCGCCCAAGACCTAAACGCAGATATAAAATCCAGATATCCTTCATATGGAAAGTGCGCAAACAACATAGATTGTTTCAAAGACTATTTTGATGGACTTGCCTATGCTAAAGAAGTTGGCAAACCTATCTTTCTTGATCATACGGGCCACGGGTGTGTTAACTGTCGGAGGACTGAAGACAACATATGGTCTGATGAAAGAATTAGAAAAATGCTTAATGAAGACTTTGTTTTGGTTTCTCTTTATGTCGATGATAGAGAAAAACTCCAAGAAGTACTAATCTCACAATCGCGCCAAAAGAAACTCCGTACGGTGGGCAATAAGTGGGCTGATTTTCAGATAGTCAATTTTGATCAAATCTCCCAACCCCTATATGTTATGGTGACTCCTCAAGAAGAAGTCGTCTCAAATCCAAGAGAGTATAAAGAAGGAATAGAAGATTATTACAATTATCTCGATTGTGGTTTGCAGACATTCAAGTCTATTTCTATGCGATAGCTAGCTATTGTGCAAAGTCTATCTTCACTATATTGACCACATAGCTTTTTTGACTTGGAACCAATAATTCCGTTGATGATATTTGATAAGCGTCGCCAAAGCGCAGTTTCAAGTTTTGGTATTCGGTGCTAAGTACACTTGTTCTTTTATAATTACCAGTACCATCTAATATGTACTCACTTACGGTGCTGTTATTTTTGATTTCATCATTATAAATAAGTCTCAACCTGCTGGGTGTTATAAAAGGGTAGAAAGAAGAAAATACCGCGTTATCATTTTGTGAGAACTGCTTTTTATAAAAGACTTGATGCCACTCTTTATTATTGCTTTTATCCAGAGATACAAGAATGAGGTCATCTCTATAGTGATCACTCCACGCTGAGTTGAAGGGTGTATTGTTGTTCAAGCTTGTCTGTGAAAATCCAACAGATCCACTTCTTCTGCTTATATCATAAGACACTTCAAAAGCAATGATCGGAGTCCCGTCATCCTTCCAGATAATATCAGCCACTTTGAAGTTTTCCATTCTTTCTTTACTTCGTTCTCCATATACTTCAAAGAATAGCTCTTCATCAAAAGGTATGAGTTCAAATTGTTGATCGTTAAAAGATCGACTATCCCCAGATAACCAAAAGTAACCAGTACTTTCATCTTGTCGTTTATTGTCATAGAGGCCCGCTATTCCAATTGTATTGTTTTGATTGTTAATTAAAAAAAACAAATCTTGGCAAACAATATCATTGAGAGGAATCAAAATATCCTGGACGCGTTCTGTACCATATGGAAACTCGTATATGTGAGCAACATGGTTGTCCTTTTTATTTTTAGAATTGTTCTGCTCCGTGAACATATAAAAAGATCCAGCGTCACTTATAGCAAAGTCTATGACATCATCATAGAGGCTTACTCCTTGAAATTTAAATTCAATATCATTGACAAATTTCTTATTCCCAATATCAATGGTCAATATTCGAATCTCATCATCACTGAGTATCTTATAGAGCGCCATTTTAGATTCGTCTTCAGACAGTACAGATTCTAAGTTTAAGCCTTTCCAATCTCTTTTCTTATTGGTTAGAAATACCGAATCAAGTCTTACTGCTGAATTATTAAATATATCTAATTTGGTAATGTCTTGACCCTCAGACCGATAACCATATATTACTGCAAAAGCCGTATCGAGATTTACTACTTCGTAGAGATAACATCTTTTCTCGTCAAGATTTATCTGACGCTTGCTTTGAAAGACCAAGTTCTCATCATATAGCAATAATTCTCTTTCCGTACCCTTTTCTTTATAAAATAGAATGCGGTCTTCAATCTTTCCGATTATGTCATAAGCTACATTGTTACGTATACTTATATCTGGAGAGATCGTAACTTCTTGTCCTGTTACAGATATGAGCGTTAGGAAGAAAATGGTTAAAAAAAAGAGTGAATGCTTTATGAACATATCTTCTTGACTTAGTCGTCTAAGATAAGTCAAACTATCGTTAAGGGCAATACTATAAAGTAGTCTATCTTTTTAAGAGGTAATCAAGATCTCCTCAGTAGCAGCGTTGGAATCTATAGGTTCTATATCTTCTCCATCTACATCGAGTAGTTCAACCTTGAGATTATCGATAATAAAACGCTGTCGCTCTGGGGTGTTTTTCCCCATATAATATGATAAGATATCATTGATATCTGTGTTTTGAGAAAGATACACTGGTTCGAGTCTGATGTCCTCCCCTATAAAGCCACCAAATTCATCTGGCGAGATTTCTCCAAGACCTTTGAATCTCGTGATTTCTGCCTTTCCTCTTAATTGTTGAACAGCCTCAGCTTTTTCGGATTCACTGTAACAATAAAACGTTTTCTTTTTATCCCTTACTCTGAAGAGAGGGGTTTCTAAGATGTACAAGTGTCCTTGCTTGACCAGATCTGGAAAAAATTGAAGAAAAAATGTCAACAATAGCAATCGGATGTGCATGCCATCGACATCAGCATCAGTTGCGATAACAACTCTATTATATCTCAGACCATCTATACCGTCCTCTATATTGAGCGCATGTTGCAAGAGATTAAACTCTTCATTTTGATAGACGATCTTTTTTGTCATGTTATAACAGTTTAGCGGCTTTCCCCGCAAACTAAATACTGCTTGCGTTTGTACATTTCGTGCTTTTGTTATCGATCCGCTTGCACTATCTCCTTCTGTTATAAAGATGGTAGAATCTAATGTTTTGTCTTTCTTTTTATCGTTCAGATGTATGCGACAATCTCTTAGTTTCTTGTTATGAAGATTAGCTTTTTTTGCTCTTTCATTGGCTAACTTTTTAACACCAGCAATCTCCTTACGTTCTCGCTCTGACTGTTGGATCCTTTTTAATAAAGCCTTAGCCGTATCCTGATTTCTGTGCAAGAAATTATCTAATTCTTTCTTTACAAAATCCAATACAAAAGATCTCATTGTCGCTCCTTGTGGTGCGACATTTTGCGACCCTAGTTTTGTCTTTGTTTGTGATTCAAATACTGGTTCTTCAACCCTTACTGATATAGCGCCGATAATCGAAGTCTGTATATCTCTAGCATCATAGTTTTTACCATAGTGATCTCTTATTGTCTTGACTATAGCCTCTCTAAAAGCACTAAGATGTGTTCCTCCCTGTGTTGTATTTTGACCATTGACAAAAGAATAGTATTCTTCTCCATATTGGCTTGCGTGCGTTATTGCTATCTCTATATCATCCCCTATAAGGTGTATAATTGGATATCTATTGGTTTCTTTATTGGTCTTATTCTTTAAGAGATCAAGCAGGCCATCTTTAGAATAGATTGTCCTTTTATTAAATTTTAATTTTAACCCTGCATTAAGGTAAGCGTAAT
>CAZRXJ010000002.1:0-29454 GCA_964604025.1 uncultured Saprospiraceae bacterium
AGCCAATACAGCTGCTGGATAATCCGATGCTGGATCAGCATGTGCCAAGCTACCTCCTATCGTTCCACGATTTCTAATTTGCACATCACCAATCACACCGGCTGTTTGTGAAAGTACACCCACTTGACTTTTTATAAGCTCAGAAGTATGCACAGCTTTATGCGTACAGTTTGCACCGACAACAATATTATCTCCTTCTTCTGTGATGCTGTTCATCTCAGATATCCCTCCTATGTCAATTAAGACTGCGGGACGATTTAGTCTTAGCTTCATCGCAGGTATAAGACTGTGCCCACCTGACATGAGCTTTGCATCATAGCCATGCTCTGCAAGCAGTGAAACCGCCTGAGATACTGATGATGCTTTTATATATTCAAATTCTGCTGGTATCATTTTTTATAATTTCTTAGATTGTAATAATGTCAATTAACTTTCTAAACTTGCATCGCTCGCCATACGCGCTCTGGAGTCAATGGCATCTGAATATCTCTAATCGCTATGTGCGATATGGCATCCATGACAGCATTGACCATTGCAGGTGTAGATCCAATAGCACCTGCTTCTCCTGCTCCTTTAACGCCCAGTGGGTTATGAGGACATGGAGTCGTCGTACGATCAGTCTCTATAAATGGTACATCATCTGCACGAGGCATAGCATAGTCCATATATGATCCCGTGATCATCTGACCATTCTCATCGTAAGATACTCCTTCAAGCATTGCTTGTCCGATTCCTTGGACTACTCCACCATGGATCTGACCGTCGACTATCATTGGGTTGATAACATTGCCTACATCATCAACTGCGATAAACCTTTTAATTTTTACTGATCCTGTATCTTTATCAACTTCTACAATTGCTATATGACATCCAAATGGATAAGTAAAGTTCGCTGGGTCATAGAAACTTGAAAAATCAAGCCCAGGTTCCAGACCTTCGGGATAATCATGGGGCACATAAGCTGTCAATGCGATATCTCCAAAGGCTATAGCTTTGTCTGTACCTTTTACTTTATACTGACCTTCAACAAATTCTAAATCTGCTTCAGCCGCTTCTAATTTGTGAGCAGCAATCTTTGCACCTTTTTCAATGACTTTATCCAGGCTCTTCATAATGGCGCTGCCACCGACTGCGAGGCTTCTCGATCCATATGTCCCCATACCAAACGCCACTTGCTCAGTGTCTCCATGATGGATCTGAACATTGTCCATATCTATACCTAATCGATCTGCAACAAACTGTGCATAGGCAGTCTCATGACCTTGGCCATGTGAGTGAGATCCAGTGAAGACACTGACCATACCTGTCGGCTGTATACGTACATGACCGACTTCATATAGCCCGGCACGAGCTCCTAAGGAACCAACAACTGCTGAAGGAGCTATACCACAACCCTCTATATAAGTCGAGAATCCTATGCCTAGTAATTTGCCATTCTCACGTGCAGCCGCTTGTTCTTTTCTAAAGTCTTCATATCCTACCATCTCAAGGGCACGTTTCAAAGTCCCTTCATAATTGCCACTGTCATATTGTAACGCGACTTGCGTCTGATAACCTGGCTGATCCACACCATCAAATGGAGGGATGAAGTTTTTGAATCTCAGTTCTGCTGGATCAATCTTCATTTCTAATGCAGCAGTGTCCATAAGATGCTCTAAGATATACGTGATCTCCGGTCGACCTGCACCACGATATGCATCTACAGGATTTGTATTTGTGAAAACGGCAGTGATATCTATATTTATTAATGGAGTCTTATAACATCCTTGTGCTAAAGTTCCATGGAGGTACGTAGGACAAGCCGTAGAAAAAGTAGAAAGATAAGCTCCCAAGTTAGCTTCGGAGTGAACACGAAGTCCAACTATATTACCTTCTGAATCAAATCCCATCTCTGCCGTCGTACAGTAATCACGGCCATGTGCATCAGTGTAAAAAGCTTCAGTACGATCAGAAGTCCATTTGATAGGTCGACCAATCTGCTTTGATGCCCAGGTTAGCAGCGCTTCTTCTGTATAATGATAGATCTTACTTCCAAAACCTCCACCTACGTCATAGCTCACCACTCTAACTTTATGCTCAGGTATACCAAGTACAAACGCACACATCAACAATCTAATCAAGTGAGGATTTTGAGTACTGGTGTATAATGTCCAGTTGTCCGCATTACTATCGTAATCAGCTATATAACTTCTAGGTTCTATGGCATTGGGCGCTAATCTTTGATTTTTAAAATCAAGCTTCGTTATGTGATGGGCACTATCCATAGCCGCATCGACTTCAGCTTTAGGATTGCCAATCTCCCAATCAAATACTATATTGTTTGGCGCATCGGCATGTACTTGCGGAGCTCCTTCTTTAACTGCCTCTCGTGGATTAGTGACCGCGGATAGTTCTTCATAATCTACCTCAATAAGCTCAGCCGCATCTCGTGCCTCATGAAGGGTCTCTGCAAACACCACTGCAATATTTTCTCCTACATGAAGTGCTTTGCCTCTAGCAAGAAGTGGATGAGGCGGTTCTTTCATCGTATCGCCGTTTTTGAAGTCTACTTGCCAGCCGCACGGTACACCGAAATCTCCACATGGGTCATCTCCTGTATATACCGCTATCACACCAGGTGCATTGACGGCCATATCTTTATCAATCTTTAAAATCTTCGCGTGTGCATATGGACTACGGACGAAGGCTGCATGAAGCATATTTGGCAACTTGATGTCGTCTGTATATTTTCCTTTTCCAGTTAAAAAGCGATTGTCTTCTCTACGCTTTATCGGCTTACCTATATAATTAGTTGTCATTGCTTAAGAGTTTATAGTTTGAGCTGCATGCTGGATAGATTTTACAATATTGTGATAACCTGTGCATCGACAGAAGTTTCCTTCCAATCCATGCCGTATCTCATCTTCGGTAGGATTAGGATTGTTCTTCAATATATCGACGGCCGTCATCACCATTCCAGGTGTACAAAATCCGCATTGCAATCCATGATGCTCCTTGAAAGCCGCTTGGATAGGATGAAGTTCGCCATTTATTGACATTCCTTCTATAGTGGTAACATCGCCTCCATCTGCTTGCACAGCCAGCACAGTACAAGACTTTACTGCGTCTCCATTGAGGGTTATCGTACATGCTCCACAACTACTGGTATCACAGCCAATGTGTGTTCCTGTTAGCGACATATGTTCTCTTAAGAACTCTGCCAAAGTGGTAATCGGTGTCACATCTCTGCTTACCTCAGCCCCATTGATGTTGATTTTTATTTCCATATACTTTTTATTTTGTCCATGATTAATTGGAAAAAGGATTTTCTAATTTCAGTTGTTTCATTTGTCGCTTGACGCAAATGTTTTTTATCAGTAATTGGATTAAGTACTTCTTCGATTGAAGTTTTTGTATTTATAGTTTCTTGTTTTAAGTTTTGTCCTTCAGAAGATTTGGTAGATATGGTCTCTTGTTGAGAAGAACTGGATATTGGTTGATCACTCTTGCGCTCTTCAATTATTTTTTCTAATTCTTTAAATACCTGCTTGGACAGTGTAGAAATAACTCCTCCAAGTATCCTTTGTCCCATGGTGGCAAGTCGACCCGATACTTTCGCAGTACCATTATAAGCTATCTCTGTTTGATTAGAATTTTGAGGCATAAGAGTCATCACAATTTTAGCCTCAGCATTGCCAATTTTGCTTTTCTGTGATAGTACCAAAGTCATAGTCTCATCTCGAACTTTATCTTCCAAGAATAACTCTCCTTGAAAACTACCTCTTACAGGGCCAATACTTATGTCCGATATGGCTCGATATTGATCCTCCTCTACCTTTTCTATTCTGCTCACACCAGGCGATATACGCGCTAAGACTTCTTCATCTTGTAACATAGGCCAGATGGTAGCTACATCTGCTTGGAGTATATGTTTTCCCTTGACATTCATCGACGTTGACCTATTAAATTATGCGGTAAAAGCAAAATAGAAATTAATTTACCGATGAAGAACATATGCCATATAATAATTCGAATAATTATTAGGTTGCGACATATAGTAAAAGTAGTTGAATCTTTCTCAGCTGATCAGTGCTTCAGTCTTAAAGTTGAATCAGTACTTTCTTAAGACTTTCTAGGTTATGTGCAGCATAAAGTTTATGAATATATGGTAGTACACTCTTAAGGCCAATCACTTCTGGTTCAAAGTCTGGATGGCCAGCCAGCGGGTTAAGCCAAAATACTTTGCGCGCAGACTTATATATATCTTTCATAGCACCTTTCATCAAATCTTGTGAACCTGTATCCCAACCATCACTAAGTATGAGGATTATTGTTTTTCTATCCAGCAATCGATACCCATGATCAGATACAAATCGCTCTATACATGCCCCGATCTTAGTTCCTCCTGACCACTGAGGGACTCGCTGAGAGATCATATCAAAAGCCATATTATAGTCATGGTTACTCAGTAGGTCTGTTACTTGATGTAAAGCGGTACTGAACACAAAAGTCTCTATCTTATCCGTGCCTTTGTGAAATGCATAAATCATCTGTATAAAGAATCTGCTATACAGATCCATCGACCTGCTCACATCGCAGAGCAAAACGAGCTTAAGTCTTTTGACCTTTTGTTCACTCCAAATAATGTCTGTTACATCTGTCCCGGTTCTTAGATTTTTTCTTAGTGTTTGTCTCAGGTCTATCTTGCGATGTCTGCGTGAGATCTTTTTAGATCTACTTTTTTTTCGAAGCATCTTAGCTACCATCTGTTGTAAGACTTGCAAGATAAGGTTCACTTCTTCCTTATCCATCTCAGCAAAATCCTTCTTGGCTAATACCTCGATATTACTAAAGGAAGATATCTGTTGTTCTTCATGAACTTGATTATTGTATAACCAACTCTTCAGTGCTTCTATAGATGGTAACTTGGCTTTTGTAGCTTGCTTCTGCTCTGATACTAAATCCTTGATTTTGCTATCTACTGCTTTTTCAATTTGATATTGATATTCCTTATAATGATTTTCAAAGTGTTCAAACTGATATTTGTTCTTAGAAAAAACAGCACGCAACACGGTCCAATAAGCATGCTCACTTGTCGGCACAATAGTTTGAAAAGATTGCATGGCATCTGATTCTTCAGATGAGGAGATGGTATAACCTTTGGATCTGAGATAGCGGCTGAGCTGGATAATATTTCCCGAAAGGGTGGTTTGTCTTGAGATGAACTCTGCCATCACCCAATCTTAGATCTAACACCAGTCCGCTCAAGCAACTCGGACAATGAATCTGTGACAGTCCTTATATCCTGCCAATCCTTTAGAATAACACCAAGTGTATCGGATACGACCTCCTTGTCAATATGATCAAAATGCATAGCAGCTAGAGCTTGAGCCCAGTCCAACGTCTCAGCGACACCAGGTGTCTTCTCTAACTTCATGTCGCGTAGCTCCTTCATAAACTGACATATCTGTATACCCAACGCCTCATCGACCTGAGGTACTTTTGATCTCAGTATAGTCAACTCTTTATCGAAGTCTGGATAATCAATCCACAAGTAGAGGCATCTGCGACGCAGAGCTTCAGAAAGCTCTCGTGTACGATTGCCTGTGAGTATGACATATGGCTGTGTCACCGCCTTGACGGTACCAATCTCAGGTATAGTGATCTGCCAATCACTTAGTAACTCTAATAGAAAACTTTCAAACTCCTCATCAGACCGATCCACCTCATCAATCAATAGTACAGGGCTCTCCGTTTGTTTTATGGCTTTAAGGAGGGGCCGTTCCATCAAAAACTCTTCTGAAAATATGGCTTTGTCAAGATCCGATCTGCTGACCTCTTCTCGCTCCAGCATCTTGAGATGCAACAACTGACGCTGATAATGCCATTCATAGATAGCATGATTAGCATCGAGACCTTCATAGCACTGGAGTCTGATCAGATCCGTTTTTAGAGCCTTAGCCATGACCTTGGCTATCTCCGTCTTGCCAACACCAGCAGGACCTTCTATCAGCAAGGGTTTTTTTAACTGTATCGAAAGAAAGATTGAAGTTGCAATGGACTTATCAACTACATAAGTCTGAGATGACATCATCTTGTATATATCCTCCACTTTCATAAAGTCAAGATACAGTTAGTTTTATACTCATCAACTCTGATGGTAAATATTATCTAAGTTGATCCAAAGTAACAAGTCGATATGAGTCAATACGACAAAAAGACTTTTGAGTATGGCATAGTTTGCTAATTTAGCCGCCACTAAAACTGTTATATGGTTTTTTTAGACTTCGAACAGCCGCTTGAGAATCTTTTTGAGCAACTTGAAACCCTCAAAGGTCTTGATAAAGAGGGAGATATAGATGTAAGCGATAAAGCCAAAGAACTAGAAACCAAAATCCGTAAGAAGCGTAAAGAGCTCTATACAGATCTATCTAGATGGCAGAAAGTTCAAGTGTCAAGACACCCAGCACGACCTTATACTACTTACTATATCGAGTCCATGTTTAAGAAGTTCACCGAACTACATGGAGACAGAAAATATGGTGATGACAAGGCCATCATAGGAGGTCTTGCTAATCTCGATGGACAAACAGTGATGGTCATCGGTCATCAAAAAGGAGCCAATACCAAGATGCGCCAATATCGCAACTTTGGCATGGCCAATCCAGAGGGATATCGCAAAGCATTAAGATTAATGAAGATGGCGGAGAAATTTGATTTCCCAGTTATCTCATTTATTGATACACCTGGCGCATATCCGGGCATAGAGGCAGAAGAAAGAGGGCAAGCTGAGGCAATAGCAGTCAACTTAATGGAGATGGCCCAGCTCAAGGTTCCGATCCTCATTTATATTATCGGTGAAGGAGCTTCAGGTGGAGCACTCGGTATAGGGCTAGGTGATAAGGTATTCATGTTAGAATATACATGGTACACGGTGATATCTCCAGAGTCTTGCTCTTCTATTTTATGGCGTACATGGGATTATAAAGAGCAAGCTGCTGAATCTTTAAAACCAACATCAGATGACATGCTGGGATTTGGTTTGATAGATGGTATCGTCAAAGAACCTGTAGGAGGTGCTCATGCCGATCCTGAAAAGATGGCCAAATCACTAAAAAAACACATAAAAGGTCAACTTGAAGAATTGATGCCTATCAAGCGCGAAGAACTAGTGTTGACCCGTATAAAGAAGTATGAGAAAATGGGCAACTTTAAGTCCAAGAAGTAGCTAGTTCATGCGGGGCATATTAAGAGATAGGTTATATAATAAGCATTATAACAAGCTTATAAATTCTAGGTCAGAATCCGCTCAAAAGAAATCGATTAACACGATTTCTTCTGTCACTATATTGGCACCTATCACACATCATACAAGTGAACAATTGTCTAAGGGATTCAAGTACTTCTCAAAACTCAATATAGCATGTGACGTATATGTACTGCAAGAGAAAAACGAAGTTGCGGAAGTAGTAGAGTATACGACAATCATTAAGAGAGAAGACTGCGAATGGTATGGTGTCCCAAGTCAAGAAATATTGATCCAGTGGTTATCTAATAAGACAGATCTGTTGATACTTTCTAATCCAGATCATCTCCCATTAATGAAATATCTTTGCGCCGCTTCTAACTGTAAGTTGAAATCAGCATTGACAGATAATAGAATGGACAAAAATGCTCTTGATATTGACTTGTGGATAGATACAAAAGATATAAGCATTGTCTCTTTGGAAAAACAATGTGAATTAACTTACACTACTTTAACGAATCTTGGTATTAGACCACCAGTCATCGGATAGTACATATAATCAATATCAGCGTCATGAAACATCAAGCTTTTATAGGAACCGGAGTTGCACTTATTACTCCATTTCGAAATGGTGCAGTTGACTTCAAGGCATTAGAAAAGATTATCGATTATGTTATCGATGGTGGCGTAGAGTATCTAGTCATGCTTGGATCTACTGGTGAAACAGCAACACTCAATAAAGAAGAAGCAAGATCTATACTTGATGTAGCAATCAAGCATATCGATAAAAGAGTACCTATAGTAGCTGGCAACTTTGCTGGAAATAATACCCTTGAAGTGGCGAAGTATATCAAGCAGTTTGATTTTACGGGTATCGATGCAATCCTGAGTAGTAGTCCGGCATATGTCAAGCCTTCACAAGAAGGTATATATAGACATTATATGGCTTTAGAAGAAGTCAGTCCAGTACCTATCATTATATACAATGTGCCAGGAAGAACAGGTTCTAATCTTACTTGGAATACGACAGTACGTCTGGCAGAGGCAAGCCCAAAATTTATTGGTCAGAAAGAAGCTACGGGAGACCTGATACAAACCACTAGAATTATAAAAAACAAACCTGAAGACTTCTTTGTAACTTCTGGTGACGATGAGGTAGTACTGCCAATGATGTCTGTTGGTGGGCACGGAGGTATATCAGTGATAGGAAATGCACTCCCTAGTCAAATGTCAAATCTTGTAAGAGCAGGATTGTCTGGTGATTTTGCGTCAGCTAAACAATTCAATGAATCTATCTTCGATCTTCACAAGTGGCTATACATAGAAGGAAATCCAGTCGGCATCAAAACTGCAATGGAGATTCTTGGATATTGCACTAATGAAGTACGTCTTCCACTACATCCTATATCAAGAGACAATTATAAAGAACTTGAAAAAGTACTTAGAGTAATTATAGGGTAAAATATACCTGATACAGATTAAATCTTCTATAAAAGGATCATCCATCGTTAGTACTACGTCTACACTTGCTGCAAGCTTGATCATCCATGATGCTGCAGATTCACATATGACCACGACTATATGTTAATCTAACAGCCCACGAATTCCAAAAATGATCAAAAGCCTTTAAAAACCCTGACCGCGAAGATGCAATCAGTACAGAGTAGCATACGGAGCCAATTAACTTCTGACTTTCTGTCTGATAATGGTTGCACAGGTATAGTCAACTTCGCCATAACTAGACAAGTATGTCTACTTAGGCGAGGTTAAGAGCAGAAATCAAGAGCGATAAGACCGCTTATATCCCTTTAATCCGCTCCCAAAGCATACTCATCATTTCTTGTTCTTCACCAGGTGGAGGACCACCATTGTTACCAATCATCTTGTAAGAAGAGTCTTCTTCTTGTTTTAATATAAAATTGAAAATATAGTGCCGATCACCTGAGTTGGTCTTTGACGATCCAAATCTCAAATCATTAAATTGCAAACCCTGAGGATGATCAATGATAGAATAATAATCATCGCTAAACCATCTCATACGTTCAAAGGAGTGATCTTCCAATGGGAGGTCTTTTCCAGTTTCATTACGCAGTATCGTCTCAAAAATCACCTCTGGTTTATGATCGAAAATAGAATATTGGCCTGAGACATAACCATCTTCAGTCTCTGCAACACATGTCCATAAAAAATTACTAAAAATAGAAGGAGAGGTCATATATCTTGAGTAGTCTATATCTGCAGAAGCCAATGTGTTTTCCCATACATTATTAATCCGCTGTTTATTGAAAACACAAAAGATCATATAGAAAGAACTAATAGCCAGACCTATCCAAGCAAGTCTTCTTCGCCGCCTATTATATCTAGTAAAAAAAGAGATCGCAATCACACAAATTAAGAAGGGAAGTGTATAAAATGGGTCTGCAACTGCTATCGTATTGAACGCAACTCTGTAATCCGAAAATGGTTGAAACAACTGGGTCCCATAAGTAGTAAAACAATCCAAAAGGGGATGCGTAAAGACCGCCCAGAACATCAACCACTGCCAGTCTTTTAAGGAGGCCTCAGGTAGTGTTAACTTTTCACTTTTAAAATATCTTCTATAGAGCAATAGAAAGGCGCCTATAATGACCAAAGCCATAATGCCGCCACTGACTAAATTAAAACTAGCGTTCTCAAAAATCCTTGAAAAAAAATACACTACTCCTACTGGTATCAAAAACCATCCAGTAAGGGCAAAATATCGATGAAAGGGAGATTGGTATAATCGATGAATCAGCCAACCAAATAGAAAAGCACCCAGAACTGCAAATACAATGGAATGACTAAATCCTCTATGAGCAGCCAATGTCTGAAGCGGATCAAGAAAGATAGAAGTTACAACATCAAGATCAGGTATCGTCCCTCCTACCGCTCCCCACAGAAGTGCTCTGTTACCTACCTTCTTCCCTAATACAACTTCTCCTACTGCAGCGCCTAACACAATCTGCGTCAACGAATCCATAAATCAGATTTTATAAAATAGAATGTTGAAGATGCTTAAAGTGTTCATGTGACTATCTAAACAACAGCATTGGATATATTCAACTTACGAAGTGCTAACTCTGATGCTTGTTGTTCAGCTGCTTTTTTATTAAAATCATCTGCATTAGCTACTTCATCTCCACCTACAACAACTGCAACTTTGAATCTGTCACGCTTGTCCTGTTTATATTTGCTAACAAGCTTATAATCAACATTGATACTATTCTTTTGACCCCACTCTAACAGTTGGCTCTTGAAGTTATCATCCATCAATTCTAATTCATGGATATCAAGATGTTTCAACAAGACTTCATTAATGACATAGAGTTTAGTCCCTCTAAAACCTCTCTCTAAATATATAGCTCCAATCAGCGCTTCAAAGGCGTTGCCCATCATGGACTTACTCATTCTTCCCTGACTATATGCAGACAAAATAATATCAAGACCCATATCATTAGCGAGCCGATTGAGAGTCTTACGCTTGACCAACTTAGATCTCATCTTCGTCAGAAACCCTTCGTCTCGTCCTGGATACTTTTTGAAGAGATATTCTGCAACGATGGTACTCAATATAGCATCACCTAAATATTCTAGTCTTTCGTTATGTTGATTGTTTTGAGTCTGTGCATCATTCATGGATTTATGATAGAATGCCAATTTGTAGAGAGAAAGTCTTCGGGGAGTATAGCCTAACACACTCCTTAACTTTTTGGCTAAGGCCCTATCGGTTGAAAAATAGTAATTATAGACTTCTTTGATCAATGTTATTCTTTACATCCTACCCATCAAATCTTTTAAAAACCACTGATGCATTATGGCCACCAAATCCAAAGGTGTTGCTGAGAAATGCATTTATCTTTCTTTCCTGCGGTTGATTAAAAGTAAAATTCAGTTTGTTGTCAATCTTTGGGTCGTCCGTAAAATGGTTAATTGTAGGTGGAATAAATCCGTCTGTTATTGCAAATATACCAGCAATTGCTTCTATCGCACCTGCTGCACCTAATAAATGTCCAGTCATTGACTTAGTAGAACTAATGTTCAGGTTATAAACGTGATCTCCAAACACTTGTTTGATAGCCAAAGTCTCCGCTATGTCTCCTAGTGGTGTCGATGTACCATGAACGTTGATATAATCGATTTCTTCAGGGTTCATCTTTGCCTCTTGCAGTGCATCCCGCATCGCTTTAATCGCACCTTTGCCTTCTGGGTGCGGAGCAGTGATATGATGTGCATCGCCAGTAAGTCCACAGCCCATTATCTCAGCAATGATATTAGCCCCACGTGCTTGTGCATGCTCTAAAGATTCTAAGATAAATGCGCCTCCTCCTTCACCAAGTACAAATCCATCACGATCGAGATCAAATGGCCTACTAGCCGTCTTAGGATCATCGTTACGAGGACTTAATGCCTTCATAGATCCAAATCCTCCGACTCCTGTTTTTGTAATAGCAGCTTCTGAGCCTCCAGTAATGATCACATCTGCTCGTCCCAATCTAATCGTATCGAAAGAGCTTGCAATAGAGTTATTAGAAGTCGCGCAAGCTGAAACTACAGAATAATTAGGACCACTAAAGTTATATTTCATGGAAATATGACCGGAAGCGATGTCTATAATCAACTTGGGTATAAGAAATGGATTGTATTTGGGTTTTCCACTGATAGCGGCTGATTCTATCTCATTTTCCAGTGTTTCAAATCCCCCAATACCACTACCCCAGATCACACCAGACCGAGAAAGATCAATCTTCTCGATATCTAATCCGCTCATCGCCATTGCTTCATCTACAACCACCATAGCATACTGAGAGAATGGATCCATCCTCCTTGCCTCTCGCCGATGATAAAATTCTTCAATATTGAAGTCTTTTAGCTCACAGGCAAACTGCGTCCGAAATTCCTTAGCATCAAAGTGAGTGATATAGTCAGCCCCACTTACACTATTGAATAAACCTTCTTTATAGGCAGGTATATTATTGCCTATAGGTGTTAATGCTCCGATTCCGGTAATCACTACTCTTCTCATATCGCTAAAGTATATGTGGATTAACTGCAAACAAAATATCCACAAGCTTAATATTAAAGCTTGTGGATATCAATATAAGCTGTATATCTACGAAACTTACTTGCTTAAATAAGTAACAGCATCTCCTACTGTCTCTATTTTTTCAGCTTCTTCATCAGGAATCGAAATATCAAATTCCTTTTCAAATTCCATGATAAGTTCAACAGTATCAAGTGAGTCTGCTCCTAAGTCATTAGTGAAACTAGCTTCATTAGTCACTTCTGACTCATCAACTCCTAACTTATCTACGATGATTTTCTTTACTTGTGTAGCAACGTCTGCCATAACCTTTGTTTTAATATTGAATCGCGAAATTACGAGTTTAAAAGGTATACGAGCAAAGTAAAGTTCCAGTAATTTACTTTTTATACTTTTATGCTGTCGTCTTAATAAGGTAGAAGGATAGTATTTGCTCGTGATTGGTCCCAATTTGCGAGGCATTAGTCTTGTCTGCTATTTCTTTAATTGTTCTATCAACAACGCTATGCATATTCAAAATCAGCAAAACACCAAGATTGTTGCCACCGTAGGTCCTGCAAGTAACTCTCGAGAAAAACTGGAGAAATTGATATCTGCAGGTGTGGATATATTCAGATTGAACTTTTCTCATGGCACTCATAAAGGACATAAAGAAGTATTGGATCACATATTATCTCTTAATGAGGAGCATCGTACCCACATAGGTATATTAGCTGACCTTCAAGGGCCAAAATTAAGAGTTGGGAAAGTCCAAGAAGGTGGTATACCCTTAAAGCCAGATGATGAGATTTTATTTGTATTAGAAGAGTGTCTTGGTAACAAGGAGCGAGTTTATATGAACTATAAGCATTTTGCCAGAGATGTTGAAGTTGGCGAACGCGTACTTTGTGATGATGGGAAGTTGGTCTTTGAAGTTCTAGAGACAGATAAGGTAGGAGTCGTAAAATTAAAGACTGTCTATGGGGGCATACTTCAGTCCAATAAAGGTGTTAATTTGCCTGACACCAACATCACACTACCATCATTAACTAAAAAGGACAGAGAAGATCTTGATTTTATATTAACGCTACCCGTTAACTGGATTGCACTTTCTTTTGTTAGAACAGCTGACGAAGTCAAAGAACTGCGCAAGATCATTGAGAGCAAAGGTCATAGAGCTAAGATCATTTCGAAAATCGAAAAACCTCAAGCTGTTAAGAATATAAAGTCCATCATTAAAGCATCTAATGCAATCATGGTCGCCAGAGGAGACCTCGGGGTCGAAGTACCGATGGAACAGGTCCCTACTATACAAAAGGACATCATCAGGCGCTGCATCCAACGCGCACGTCCTGTGATCGTAGCGACACAAATGATGGAAAGTATGATGACCAATCCGAGTCCATCTCGAGCGGAAATAACTGACGTAGCCAATGCCGTCTTAGATGGAACAGATGCAGTCATGTTGTCTGGAGAAACATCTGTCGGCAATCATCCTATCCAAACTGTCCAAGCGATGAACAAGATCATATATGAAGCAGAACAACACTATCAGTTAAAGGATAAGAGGCCAAAGTCAAACAAAAATTCTTCTACATATCACAGTGATGTCATCTGCATCTCAGCTGCAGAGATGAGCGATAAGATTGGAGCTAAGGCCATATGCGGAATAACTGTGTCAGGATATACAGCATTCAAAGTATCCAGTTATCGACCGAAAGCTAAAATATGCATCTTCTCCAGTTCGCAGAAGATGTTAAAGACATTGAACCTTGTATGGGGTGTACGTTGCTTTCATTATGAAAAATTTACGACCACTGATGGAACGATTAGTGATACAATTGCCATTCTTAAAGAGAAAGGAATCGTAAATAAAGGAGATGCAGTTCTTAACACAGGAAGTATGCCAATAGAAAAGCGATTCACAACTAATATGATGAAGATAACAGTCGTCGAGTAACCTATAAGGTCTAATACTACAATGACCATATAGAATTGATCGTTAGGACTTAGATATCATTAGTTTATGATGAGAGACATTATACTTTTAGCGATCTGCACTTTTTGCTCAATGACCTTACTTGGACAACAAAACCTAAGGGTCGCTGGAGAACGAATGAGTGAAGCAGAGATCGGCCTTGAAGATCTATACATCAAGGCAAGTCAAAAAAAGATACTGAACAAATACGAAGATGCCTTAAAGATCTATGATCAGATCATCTCAGCTAATGAAGTAAACCCTGCTGTACATCACGACATGGCGCGTATATACCATGAAATGGAAAATACAGAAAGTGCGGTGTCCTCTGCCCTTAAGGCATGCAGATATGACAAGTCTAACCATTGGTACCTATTGACGCTTGCGCAAATATATGAAGAGACAATACAGCCAGGAAGAGCTGCAGATGCGCTTGCACAAGTGATCCGCTTAGCTCCAGATGAGTCAGTATACGAAAGAAGAGCTTTTAACTTAGAACAAGCTGGAGATGAGACGCAAGCTATCCGAGTTTATGATCAAGCTGACGCCAAATATGGTTGGAGTGAAGAAAGAAGTGATAGTAAAGTAGATCTATATATCGCACTGGGTGAAGAAAAAAACGCACTGGGTGAAGTAAAAAAATGGTCGGAAAAATATCCAAAGAATGTAAAATACATTGTGAAGTTGGCCCGATATCTCGAATATCGAGGCGACGCTAAAAAGGCTTTAAAAACATACAAAAAAGCATTAGAGGTTGACCCCTATAATGAAGAAGCCCTCTTTAAGACAAGCCAAGTTAATGACGCTAAAGATACCCAAGGCTCAGCACTGGAGGCACTGATAGCAAATCCACGATTGGGAATTGATAATAAGATCAAAGCCCTATTACCATATCTTTCAGATAAGAACAATACGAATGAGGTCATCTCTTATGGCCAAGAGATCATCGATCAATATCCTGAAGATGCCAAAGCTTATGCACTATATGGAGACATGTTGTGGTTATCTGACGAAACAGAAGATGCCATCACTCAATATGAAAAATCCTTAAGTTTAAAAAAATCTGTCTACCAAGTATGGGATCAACTTATGATGGGATTAGCAGAACTCAAAGAAGTTGATAAACTTCTTGAGGTGTCCAATGATGCTATTGACTTTTACCCTAATCAAGCAGGCCCATATTATTATCAAGCACTAGCTCTTTATTCAAAGGGAAAGGTCAAAGACGCTATTGACATGAATGATGAAGCATTGTTTATATCAGAGACAGGTCAAGGATATATCTCTGATCATGCTTCCATACTTAATGCATCAATATTAGACAGTCAAGGATCAACACAAGATGCCATCACTTATATAGAAGGATTAGATGACCAGGCTTTATCAGCTGGACTCATGGAATTGTTAGGCGATCTACACATAAAAACTGAAAATAAACCAGCGGCTGAAAATGCATGGAAACGCGCCATCGAAAAAGGCGGAGATAAAGTGCGAATCGGGCTAAAGATCCAATCTATATGAAGATCACTTCAAGGGTGGTTCATTTGTTTTTTATATTCCTCCTTCTGAGCATCTTCTTCTCTTGTAAGACTACTAAGTCTATCGATAAGGTAAGGCAAAGACCGGCGAGTGAGGTCATCAACGGTCTTTCCAATCATCAGAAAGACTACACTTTTTTCTCAGCTAAAGCGAGAATGAAATACAATGGTGAAGAATCCAGAATTGGAGGTCGGATGAATATAATCGCCCAACGAGACAGTCTCATATGGATGAATTTTAAAAAATTTAGTGTTGAAGGAGCAAGAACACTCATTCAACCTGACTCCATCTGGATTGTGTATCGATTGGATGATTTGTATGAGCAAGGCACCACTCAAGAATATCTGGATTACTATAAAGTGAGTATGTCCTTTAAAGATTTGCAAGGCCTCCTTGTAGGCAATCTTCCTATTCCTACGATTGCAGACTTGACAATCTTTCAGTCCGACCAATATTATCATTTGGGATTTGTCTACGACGATAATCAATACAAATATTTGCTAAACGAAGACCTAACACTACATAAAGCTTCAATAAAAGATAGTTTTGAAAGATCTGTTATTGTATCTTTTGATGATTACGATGATCAGTTATTCGCTAAAAGAAAGGATATTGAAATTATAACTCCTGAAGAAGGACAAAGTAAAATTTCTATTAAGTTCTCTAATGTTACATTTGATGTACCAAAAAAAATAAAATTTGATATTCCGACTCATTATCGGCATCTTCCTTAGTTGTTCACTTCATATGATGTGCGCACAAGATCTAGAATCTGTTGTCGTCCCAGTAAAGACGCCAAAAAAGGAAACAACTTACAACTCCATTTCTGATAGAGTAGCTTCTCCTATCAGTGCTAATGAAGATACTGTTAACCATAATAAAGTTGAAGAAATAGAATCGGCTGATGATCTGCTCCTGAATAAGGTTATCCCACGAGAAGAAAATACTTATAGAAAAGAAGAATATCTTAACAAACTATTAAGACAGACATATTATCAAAGAATCACTACAAACAAGTGGTCCAAATATCTACACCCTCTTGGTTGGAAAAAAAATGTAGAAAAATGGAGGTATTGGACACAATTAAGAAACTTCGTAACCAGCAATCAAGAAGTTATTGTAATAAGAAATTCGGTTACTCAGCCCAAGGATAAAGCACTAGAGCATCCTGTTGTTGATAGACCTATGGATACAATGACTTATGAGGAAGTAGCTATATCAATAGATACGCCGATAATTGAAAAAGTTGAAATAGTTACTCCGCTTGAACCATCTGAGAAAATATTAGAACAAGAAAAACCCAGTCTTACTATTGTCACAGAAGCTCCTTGGCTAAAGGAAAAATCTCTGCCAGTTCTTATAGATACAAGTGAGCTTGCATTGGAATCTACGCCAAACTCAGATCTCGAATCAACTAACAATATCAAGGAACAAAATCTCAATACTTTGTCTGATGAAAAAGTAGCTAATGTTAATCTGACGTCCGAAGTTACAAAGACCAAAACTGAAGAGTTCTCTAAGGCTAACACTAAAGAAAAACCTATAACTCTAACACGAACTACGCAGATCGCTTCTCAAGAAGTTATTGATGTACACCCTCCCACTAAAACATACGCACCACCTGTTACAACCATTGTAACAACTAACCCTAGTGACTTTGGACAACTCAAAGGTATCTTACCTTGGCCAGTATCAAGTGGAAGAATAACAGACAGATTTGGAATTAGAAAAAACGCAGAAGCGCGAGGACTCAGACCTGAAAACTATGGAATAGATATGGTATGTCCTTCTGGCACACGAGTTAAAGCAGCACATAGTGGGACAGTATTAATTGCTAAAAGACAATCCCCATACGACTATATCATCACGATTAAACATGGAGACTTTACTAGTGCTTACTATTACCTTATAACTCCTTATGTTAAGCCAGGTGATGTCGTTCAATCAGGTCAAGAGATCGGACAATTACGAACAAGTGTAGCCGAAGCAGATTTTCATTTTGAAATCTGGAATAATCAAGATCGAGTAAATCCCGAACTGTGGTTGGGCAAGAGGTAACTAAAAAATACATGGATGTCAGATAATTGGCAAGTAGGTAAAAAGAAAAGTTCTGGTCTTGCCAAAGTTCAAGAAAGGGCCATTCTTGTGGGTATTTCTAAAAAGAGACATTCTAAAGAACTTGTAAAAGAATATCTTGATGAATTAGAATTTTTGGCACTCACGGCAGGAGCAAAAACTGTAAAGACATTCATCCAGCAAATGGATCATCCACACCCTCGAACTTTCATCGGCGAAGGAAAAGCTCTTGAGATTGCAGATTATATAGAAGATAATGAAATAGACCTTGTCATATTTGACGATGATCTTACTGCCAAGCAAACGGGAATTCTTGAAGAGATTTTCAAAAGAAAAATAATAGATCGCAGTTCATTGATATTGGACATTTTTGCGGCAAGGGCTCAAACAGCTCAAGCCAAGACACAAGTCGAACTTGCACAGATGCAATATCTCCTACCTAGATTAAGAGGACTCTGGACACACTTAGAAAGACAACGTGGAGGTATCGGCATGAGAGGTCCTGGTGAGATGGAAATCGAGACAGATAGAAGGATCGTTAGAGACAAGATATCTCAACTTAAAAAGAGACTTGTAAAAATTGATCAACAAAATCAGACCCAAAGAAACAATAGAGGCCAAATGATCAGGGTTGCACTTGTTGGTTATACTAATGTGGGCAAATCAACAATTATGAACCTCTTAAGCAAATCAAAAGTCTTTGCAGAAGACAAGTTGTTTGCAACATTAGATACGACGGTTCGTAAGGTTGTATTGGGTAGGATGCCGTTTCTACTATCAGATACGGTTGGGTTTATAAGAAAACTACCACATCACTTAATAGAAAGTTTTAAGTCAACCTTAGACGAGGCAAGAGAGAGCGATGTATTGATGCATGTTGTTGATCTATCACATCCTCAATTTGAAGATCATATTAATACTGTCAATGAAACATTAATATCACTTGCAGTTGATAATAAGCCTCAGGTCATGGTCTTCAACAAAGTTGATGCTTATAGAGAACGTAATTTTGACAAACTCTTAGAACAAGAAGTTAAGGATCAAATTCTTGTTGATTTAAAAGAAAATCTTTCTAATCAGTATCAGCATCCTGTCATATTTGTATCAGCATTAAAAAAAGAAAACATCAATGAACTTAGAGAATTGATAAAAATTGAAGTTGAAAAACAATACAAAGTAATCTACCCTTATCGAGTAAAAAACTTCTAACAAGATCTTCCACATGAGTATTGAAGCAAAATATGCTAATCTATTAGTCAATTACTGTTTAGAATTAAAACCGAAAGATCGCGTATTCATCCAGTCATCTTTATTGGCCGAATCATTAGTGCGCGAAGTATATAGGGAAGCTATAAAAGTTGGTGCGCATCCGGAAGTATCATTGGACTTCAGAGAGCGCAATAGAATATTTATGGAATACGCGAATGAAGACCAACTGAGGCACGTATCACCTGTAACTAATTTTATCATTAACAATTTTGAAGCGTCACTGTACATCAGAGCACCCTACAATCTTAAAGAAGAGGGATCCATCGATCCAGAGAAGCGTAAGATCAGGTCACAAGCGACCCATGGGCTCAATCAAGTATTTTCTAAAAGAACCGCTAAGGGTTCTCTAACGAGATCCTTATGTCAGTATCCTACTAATGCCTCTGCTCAAGAAGCGGGCATGTCTCTTGAAGAATATCAGCAATTTGTCTTCAAGGCCTGTCATCTATATGCAGATGATCCTGCAGGAGAATGGCTCAAGATTAGAAAAGAGCAGCAACGAATAGTCGATTATCTCAATGGATGTAAAAAGATAAATTATAAAAGCAATAAGACAGATATTACATTTTCTGTTGATGGAAGAACATGGATAAATTCTGATGGACGTGTTAACATGCCGAGTGGTGAGGTTTTCACAGGTCCCGTAGAAGAAAGTGTAGAAGGAGTTGTGCACTTCGACTATCCATCAATTTACCTTGGCAAGGAAGTCAAAGGTGTAACATTTGAGGTAAAAGGTGGAGAGATTAAGAAGTGGACAGCGGAGATAGGTCAAGAAGTATTGGATCAAGTTATGTCTTTAAAAGGGGCAAGATACTTTGGCGAAGCCGCCATCGGTACTAATTATAATATCCAACGTCCGACCAAAAACATTCTTTTTGATGAAAAAATAGGTGGTAGCATACATATGGCTGTCGGACAAAGTTATATACAGACAGGCGGCAAAAACCAATCAGTCATTCATTGGGATCTTATCTCTGACATGAAGGATGGCGGTCGTATAGAGGCAGATGACGAGCTCATATATGAGGATGGAAAATTTATCATATAGAATAGCAGATACAAGTCTCAAGAGAGAAATTTCTCATTTTGAAAATAACTTTTAACATATCCAATCGTAAACCCCAAGCGCGGACTAAAGATAATTCATAGTTTTGCGCGCAATACCGAAAACTCGAAATATATCCTATGGCAAAAAATCTTCTTATAGTTGAGTCTCCTGCAAAAGCCAAGACTATAGAAAAATATCTTGGAAAAGAGTTTAAAGTAAAGTCCAGCTATGGGCATATCCGAGACTTAGATAAAGGGTCAAAGGGTATATCTATCGAAAACGACTTTGAACCGCATTATGTCGTTTCTCCAGGGAAGACCAAAGTAGTCAAAGAGCTTAAAGCTGAAATCAAGAAAGCAGAGGAAGTCTGGTTAGCAACGGATGAAGATCGCGAGGGTGAGGCCATCTCATGGCACCTTTGCGAAGAGTTGGGCTTAGATATTGAGGAGACGAAAAGAATAGTCTTCAGAGAGATCACAAAGCCAGCAGTGCAAAAAGCAATAGAGAATCCACGTCGTGTAGATAAGAATCTTGTTAATGCCCAGCAAGCGAGGCGGATATTAGATCGGTTAGTAGGATTTGAACTTAGTGGTGTACTGTGGAGAAAAGTAAAAAATAAACTCTCAGCTGGAAGGGTGCAATCCGTAGCAGTGAAGCTCATCGTTGAAAAAGAACGAGAGATTCAAAAACATGTCAGTGAACCATACTTCAAGGTAACTGCAGAATTTGATGTGGCTGATGCTAATGGGTTTAAGGCAAAATTAAAAGCTGAACTGGCAAATAGATTGAGTTCTGAGGAAGAAGCAAGAAAGTTTCTTGATGGATGCAAAGGTGCTACTTATCAGATTAAGGATATTGTTGTCAAGCCTACTCAACGTAAACCATCTGCACCATTTACTACATCCACATTGCAGCAAGAAGCCAGTAGAAAGCTTGGATTCAGTGTGAATAGGACGATGTCTACAGCTCAACGGCTATATGAACAAGGATTTATCAGCTACATGCGAACAGATTCTACTGCACTCAGTGCCACTGCTATCGGAGCCTTAGCGGATGAGATCACAAAGAGCTTTGGTGATCAATATCTCAATACACGACAATACAAGTCTAAAAATGCCAATGCTCAAGAAGCTCACGAAGCTATTAGGCCTACATACATAGAGAAAAAAGAAGTAAGTGATAATCGCGATCAACAACGATTGTACGAACTTATCTGGAAGAGAACTATCGCTTGTCAGATGGCTAATGCCAAGTTAGAAAAGACAACTGTCGAAATAGGAATATCCACTCATCCAGATCGTAATCTTAAAGCAAAAGGCGAAGTCTTAAAGTTTGATGGATTTCTAAAAGTATATATGGAGTCTACCGATGAAGACGATCCTGAAGATACTCGTGGCATCTTACCACCTCTTGCCAAAGATCAGATGCTAGATCTTGATCATGTAAAAGCTTTAGAAAGGTTTACAAGACCTGCTGCCAGATACACTGAAGCCAGCCTTGTTAAGAAATTAGAAGAGTTGGGGATCGGAAGACCTTCTACATATGCTCCTACGATCACAAAGATCATGGAAGAAGCGAGAGGTTATGTTACAAAGGAAAGTAGAGAAGGAAAGCCAAGAAAATATAAAGAATTGATATTTGGCGGAAGCTCAATTGACGAAAAGAACTTAGAAGAAAATACCGGAGCGACAAGTAATCGACTTTACGCCAGTGATATGGGAATGGTTGTAACAGACTTCCTTGACCAACATTTTGACGAGATCATGAGTTATGGTTTTACCGCAGAAATGGAGGCAAAGTTTGATAAGATAGCAGATGGCCAAGCCGAATGGAAAAATATGATCAAAGCTTTCTACGGTCCTTTTCATAAAGATGTGGAGACAACAATTGAAAAAGCAGAAAGAGCAAAAGGCAGAAGAGATCTGGGTATCGATCCAGAGTCAGGACATACAGTTATGGTCCAGTTAACTCGTTATGGCCCGGTTATACAGATAGGAACAGTAGAAGAAGTTGGAGAAGAAGGCAAACCAAAATTTGCTAACCTCAGACCAGGACAGTCGATGGAAACCATAGAGTATGATGAGGCTATGAAGCTATTTGAATTACCTAAAAATCTAGGTGATTATGAAGGCAAAGAAGTCATCATCGGAGCAGGTAGATACGGGCCATATGTCAAGTATAATGAAAAATTTATCTCGCTCCCAAAGGGTCAAGATCCGATGAAAGTAGGCATGGATCTAGCTGTAGAACTTATCCAGCAGAAGCAGAAAGAAGATGCTCCTGTTTCTACTTACGAAGGCAAAGACGTAACTAAAGGGAAAGGTCGATTTGGACCTTATCTTAAGTGGGAAGGCTTATTTGTCAATGTTCCAAAACGCTATGATTTTGAAAACTTGACTGAGAAGGAGATGCATGAACTCATCGCCGCCAAAGTTGAAAAAGAAGCTAATCGATACATCCAACAATGGCCAAAGGAAAAGATAGCTATAGAAAATGGCAGATGGGGACCATTTTTCAGAGTCAAAAAGAAAAGCGTTAAGATACCTAAGAAAGGAGATGAGAAGTGGACGCAAGAAGAACTCAAATTGCTAACTCTGGAAGAGGTTAAGAAAATGATAAAGGAAGCTCAAGGCAAATAGCCAAAAGATATTCTTCCTTAAAAAGGTCGTCTTATATTATTGAGTCAACATCATGAAGATTGGATCCGATACGGCTATATTAATTGCTCATTGTCCAGATGCGAAAGGCATATTACATACAGTAACTGACTTTGTCCTCAGTAATAATGGCAACATAACAAAACTTGATGAACATGTAGATGAAGATGAGTCTCACTTCTTCATGCGCGTCCAATGGAATTTGTCTGAATTCAATATACCGAAAGAGAAAATTGGAGAATATTTCGATACCCTCATCGGTCAGAGGTACGATATGACATGGAACTTGTATTTAAGTTCTTCAAAGCCTCGCATCGCTATTTTTGTTTCAAAATACCCGCATTGCATATACGATTTGCTCAGCAGATATGAATCAGGAGAATGGAATGTTGAGATCCCTTTGATCATCAGTAATCATCAGAAGTTTGAAGGACTGGCAGATCGATTTGGTATCCCATATCATTACTTTCCTATTACTAAAGAGACAAAGCAAGAACAAGAGCAGAAAGAGATTACTTTAATTAAAAAGCACAATGTTGATCTAGTAATTCTAGCACGCTATATGCAAATATTAAGTCGTCAGATGACTGAGGCTTTTCCTATGAAAATAATCAATATCCACCATTCTTCGCTACCAGCATTTGCAGGAGCTAATCCATATAAAGCAGCGTTCATGCGAGGTGTTAAGTTTATGGGTGCAACGGCACATTATGCTACGGAGGATTTAGATGAGGGCCCTATAATCGCTCAGGATATATACCCTATATCACATCGTGATAGCATCTCTGACATGAAACGTAAAGGTCGGGATATAGAAAAAATAGTCCTAGCTAAAGCCGTATGGGCACACTTGAATCATAACGTTCTGATATACAAAAACAGAACGGTCATATTTGATTAGCAAAATAAAAAATAATCGTACAAGCTTACTTAATGGCTTTCCCAACTGCGTCAAGGACAAAGACTTTACTGTAGGTGATTAGTGCATTCTCTAAGATGTCCATCGCTTTGCCCAATGGTTCTATACCCAGTACAAATGCAATCCTTACTTGCTGTCTTCCAGCTTCTGCAGTTAAGTAGAATCCCTGTCCAGGAGCCATCATAATTGTACTTCCATCTAGGCGATAATCAGAAAGGAGCCATTTACAAAAGTGATCTGCATCATCCACAGGTAACTCTGTCATGATATAAAAAGCTGCTTGAGGCATATAGCATACAACACCTGGTATCTTAGAAAGTCGATCATAAAGATACCGGCGACGCTTATTATATTCATCTCTTACATCATCTAAATAAGTCGCTCGATCTTTGAAACAAGCCTCTGCCATATATTGGCCGATCATGGGCGGACATAATCTCAATTGTGCATACTTAAGTATACTTGCCCTCAAGGTAGGATTGCGTGTTACCACAAATCCAATCCGTGAGCCACAAGAACTAAACACCTTGGAAATAGAGTCAATCACTAATACATGCTCTTCTAATCCTTCTATGCTGAGAACCGAATAAAAGTCTGTATCGTAACAAAACTCTCTATATACTTCATCCACGATTAAGAACAGATCGTGCTTTTTGACCAACTCAGCAATCGCACTCAGCTCTTGCTTCGTATAAAGGTTGCCTGTGGGATTACTGGGATTACATAGAAATATGGCTTTAGTCTGAGGTGTTACTTTACTTTCTATATCATCAGTATCAGGAAGTCCAAAACCATCTTCTATCGTGCTTTTGACAGGTACAAGTGTAATAGCTGATACATGCGAGAATCCTATATAGTTAGCATAGAAAGGCTCTGGGATAATGATCTCTGCACCTGCATCAAAACATGAAAAAAGTGTAAACAAGATAGCTTCTGACGCACCTGTCGTAACATATATGTCTTCTAATTCAATCTTAGAAACATGGTCGCAATAATAGTCCTTAACGGTCTCCCTAAGTTCTATAGCTCCTTCTGAAGCACCATAACTAACTATCTTATTACTGTAAGTCTTTAATGAGTCAAGGGCTGCTGGTGGCGTCTCAATATCTGGTTGCCCAATATTGAGATGATAGACCTTGACTCCTTCATTCTTTGCTCGTCTCGCAAAAGGAATAAGGCTTCTAATTGGAGATTGAGTCATATTCTCTCCTCTTCTTGATACTTTCGGCATTAATAGTTCTCTTTCATTTAAGACGACTGATAATCCGCGATGCCACGCAATTATCGGCTCAAATGTAAATTATTATATCAATTACTAGACCATATGTCTATAGACAGGATGAAATAGGAATAATAATTGAATGATATAAGTCATGCATGGAAATAAACCATCAAAGAAGAAAATAAGGTATGCTCCTTCAAAACGGCTGAACGAGTATCTTGATCTTTATGGAAGGTTAGTTGTCCTGCCACTGCAATATGACGACATGCTCCGCTATATGGCTTCAACTCCTCTATTAGACACAAGTGGTAAGGATACGCTATGGGAGACTGTTTACTATGACCAAGCTGACAAAAATGAGATCAATCACGCCCTTTGTGATATATACGCATTGCTCAAGACAGAAGGCGATACAGAAGTCATCGATCATCTAACAATTGCAAGAATTGATTTCTGCACTTTTGGCAATACCAAACCATTTCGCATAAGGATCATCAACAAGCTCAATGATAACTATGATCATTTCTATATCAAACAAATAGATAGTAGTCGTATATATGGACTTGAGTTAGAAGGTATACTCTCACCTAACAGAGTCTCTTATCTAACTTATGACAAGACATTGATAGAAGAGCATGTAGCTGGAGTGCCGGGAGATGATTTTATGAGCAAACATCTTGATGTTCCCAAGTTTGATCAAATTAGAATCGCTAAAGAATTTATAAAATTTAATGAACGATGTTTTGTAAGATTGCTCGGTGATATGAGGGCTTACAATTATATAGTTGATATCACGCCCGATATAGAAGGATCGCAATATAGGTTTAGAGCGATCGACTTTGACCAACAGTCTTATGAAGGTTGGAAGAGTTTTTACCTGCCACAATACTTTAAAGAAAACAATCCTATAATCTACCTCGGCATCCAACACTTAGAATCTGAAGCCGTCCGTCAGTATCAACTGGAAGAAAGATCCCTGATCGCAAGAAGAGCCCGATCCTCTAAAGTTAGGTTGAACAAGTTGATAAACTGTATGATCAAAGATCGAATCTCTAATAAAGAAAAAGTTGAAAAGCTCTGTGCTGAGCTAGCAGACCACCACAACAACAACATCTTTTTTGAATGTAATTCTATGGGTGAGATTGTACTCGCTAATCTCAAGCTAGTATTACAAAAAGAATTTATACAAAGTATAATTGATGTATAAAGTGTAGTTTGACTTGTCATGAGACAAGTTAATTAGAAAAGTCAATTTCGTTGTTGTCGCCAATATTTAAGCTTTGTGAAAGACCTTTGATACTGGCATCATTGCCAATGACTGACTGAGTCAGTACAGCTCCACTGATCTGCACATAATCACCTAAGATAGAATCTGAGATAAAGGAGTTTTCAATATGGACATTGTCTCCGATTGTAACATTGGGTCCTATTATAGCATTGGTGAATTCGCATGACTTCCCGTAGATCACAGGAGGAATGATAATGGTATGATTAAAGATAAACTGTGTACCGACATCAGATACTCTTTGTTCCAATAACATCTTGTTAGTCTCTAAGAGTATCTCCTTCTTACCACAATCATACCAACGACTTACTTCATAAGTTTTGAATTTGGATCCATCATCGATCATAGTCATCAAGCCTTCTGCAAGATGTACTTCTCTATCCTCTGCAGTGGCTGTCTTATAAACTCTTTCTAACGCTTCAAGAAGCTGACTTACTTGGGATATCTTATAAAGACCTGCGATAGCCAAGTTGGATTTTGGAATAGATGGTTTTTCTACGACTTTTTTTACGATACCATTTTTATCTACCTCAACAACTCCAAATTTTCGTGGGTCTTTGACTTTTTGAGTAGCTAGAACAGATCCTTTTATGTCAATGAACTCTCTCATATCCATATCGATGATCGTATCACCAAGAAGAATTACGATATTATCTTCTTTCTCTATAATGTTCTTAGTTAATAAGATGGCGTGTCCAAGTCCCTTGCGAACATCTTGAACGACGTACGATATATTAAGATCAGGATAATTGCTGGTTAAGTAACTTTTGATCTTATCTCCTAGATAGCCTAAGACAAATACAAATTCTTCTACTCCAGCATCCTTGAGTTGATCGATAATAAATGAAATGATGGGCTTGCCTGCCACAGGGATTAATGGCTTGGGTTGCGTATAAGTGTGGGGTCTTAAGTTCACCCCAGCGCCAGCTACTGGTATAATTGCTTTCATTCGTTCTTTCTCAAGACTCCCTAAGATATGACATTATCCTAGTTAACATCAAGGATTCTATTCCTCTTCGGTCGAACCTATAGACTCAATTTCTGACATCACTTCTTTTACCGGAGCCATCGCTGCAGCGGCCACAACAGATGCTACTCCTTTAGCCGTAGCCTCTTGCTCTTCTACAACTTCTGCTGCTTCGGTTACTTCAGTTACATCTTCTTTTACATCAGCGACCGTTTTGATTTTCGCCTCTTGTTCCTTGGTGTCTGTAGTGGTTTGAGTGGTTGCTACTTCCTCTTGTACAACTGGGGCTGTCTGTGCAACTTCAGTTTTTGATTCGGCAGGAGGTGTTTCAGTTTTTGGCTTCGGTTTACGCGGAGACTTGGATTCCTTTATTGCTTCAGCGGCTTTTTGTAATTTCTCTTCGCTTGTTTTCAACTTTTCATTGCGACCTTCGATTTCTTTCGCAATATCTTTTTTAATTGTCGCTTTAGCTTTTTTTACTTCTTTGGCTTGTGCTTGTTTTGCCTCTCTTGCTTCAGCTCTTTTCTTTTCAGATTCTATTTTAGCTTCAATCTCACCACGAGTCTTCAACATGTCATCAAGCTTCACTTGCTTACTTCTCAATCGTTCTTCGATCATAGCCATCTTTGCCTGACGTATCTGCAATTCTAATTGGCCATCCGTAGTGTCTATTCTTCTTATCTGGAATTCTTTGTCTCTAACATCTCTATTGATAGACTGCTCCATTTTAGAAATAGCATTCAAGAGGCCCTCGTGTCTTCTGGTTAATCGATTGACCGGATTGTTATTGCCACCTTCTTTGCCACCAAACCTTTTCTCCTTTACTTTTTTAAATGCTCCATCGATGCGCTTCCATAAATCATTATGGTGTTTACGCGTAAATTTTACATTTTTAAAATCGCCCTGAAGGTTTTTTAATTCATTAAAGATTGGTTTGAGTCCTAGGCCTTTATCGATTCTTGCTTCGATATCATCAATCTTAGATATATACTGATCAAAATTTCCTTTGCTGAGTTTTTCAAACTCATCATTCATGGCTCTCTTCAAGCTCTTGAGGCTATCAAAAAGTTCGTTAGACTTAGTTCTTAATTCAACTGCATGCTCTCTAAAAAGATTTTTTTCTTGAACTTGATTTTGGACTTTTTTCCAAAATGCCTTCATCTCTTCCCAGATTCCTTCATCAAAGTCTGTCAACTCATTCACTCTTTCTTTTATCTGAGCTACTTCATCGACATAAGATTCATAAAGTTTAGATGAAAGAATTACAAAGTGCCATTCTGTTTTGGCTCTGGCTAGTACATCTTGTCGTTGCGTTTTTATATTATCAGGTAGTAATCCTTCAGTCATCGACAATGGTCTGTCTATAACCTCAGTTGTCTCAGGCATCGGAACTGCCTGGCCTTCTCTCCACTGATTCATCATCTGATTATAGAAAACTTCCGTAGCTTCTGACTCAGGCGTGATGTGGATTCTGATGACATTGAGCGAATCTATAAGTTCAATGCCCAATAATATTTTTTCATCTTTCTCATTTTCTCCCCAGAGTACAATCTTTGTTTTCATGTGCGTATGTTCTAAGTCTACAAGTACCATAAACTGAAAGAGTTCATAATCTTCCAGCTGCAATTTTTATTCAATTGTCACATATTAAAAAGTGACGTTTCTAATTTACTTCAAGCTAATGCTTGTGGTAATACAATGTTATTTTCTACAAGATACTCTGCTATCTGAACTGTATTAGTAGCAGCTCCTTTACGTAAGTTATCGGATACAACCCATAGGTTTAATCCATTTGCAATGGACTCATCACGTCTGATTCTACCCACAAATACTTCATCCTTATTTTTTGCCATGCGTGGCATAGGATAAACATTGTTGGCTATATCATCCTGTATAACTAATCCATCTGCCTGAGCCAAGATAGCTTTGGCTTCTTCTATATCAAATGATTTTTCAAATTCTATGTTGACAGCTTCAGAATGTCCCCCATGTACAGGTACTCTTACCGCTGTTGCAGTAATCTGCAACTCTGGGGTTCTTAATATCTTGCGTGTCTCATGAACCAACTTCATCTCTTCTTTGGTATATCCATTATCCAAAAAGATATCACAATGGGGTAGACAATTGTCTAAAATAGGATAGTGATAAGCCGAGTAGCGTTGTTAACATTATAATGAAGTTAAAAATTGGAGAGGACGCTTTCATTTCACTTTCCATCATATGCACAT
>CAZRXJ010000003.1:0-20804 GCA_964604025.1 uncultured Saprospiraceae bacterium
ATTTACTGGTACTGCTGTATTTGCAGACCCAGACCATGACATCATCTATATATTCTTATCTAACAGAACATATCCCACGATGAACAACAATAAGCTTGGCAAAGGTGATTATCGACCTAAGATACAGAGTGTTATATATGACGCCTTGGAGATAGAATAAATACTTATCATTGATGATTCAATGAATGTATCATTTCAGATCGCTCGCAGGTATCTTTTTGGTAAGAAAAGCACCAATGCCATCAACATCATCACTGGCATATCGGCATTGGGTATCGCTATTGGGACGACTGCTCTTATATTAATCATGTCTGTCTTTAATGGATTTGAGATGTTAACAACGAGCAATCTTGATCACTATAATCCTGATTATAAAATCACAGCCAACGAAGGAAAATTCTTTCAAGTAGGTCAAGAATCAATAAGAAAATTAGAAAACCTACCAGGGGTTATGGCAGTTTCTAAAGTTATAGAAGAGGTGGCACACTTCGAGTATAACAGCAAGCAGCAGATCGGTATCATGAAAGGTGTGGATACTCAATTCACAGAAGTTACTGATCTTGACAATGCACTAAGAGAAGGTGAAGTGTTACTTAGATCTAATGCCAATCAATACTTTGCTGTGATTGGGAACGGTATCTATAATTCACTCAATATATCGTTATCCAGCAAGATCGAATCACTGCGCATCTCAGTTCCCAATCGAAGAAAAAGAGGTGCAATGGATCGGGACTTTAAGTCAAGGGGACTTTTGGTTTCTGGCGTATTCTCTATAAAAAATGAAAAAGACTACCGTTATATAATTATAGACTATGATTTGGCTTGTGGACTTCTGGATCTTAAGGGTCAAGTATCTGCCATAGAGTTAAAGGTTGATTCTTCTTTTAGTGCTGGGGCAATCGTAAAAGCGTTGGGAGAGATATATCCTGAGGATACTTATACCATCGCAGATAGACTTACCCAAGAGGCATCAATATTAAAAATCATGAATATCGAGAAGTGGTCCTCTTTCTTAATATTTAGCTTTACGCTGATCCTTATCATCTTTAATGTTATTGGTTGTCTATGGATGATTGTCTTAGAGAAGCGCAAAGACTTGTCAGTGTTACAGAGCTATGGAGCAACAAAGAAAATGATCAAGCAAATCTTCTTATTGGAAGGTGCGATGATAAGTATAGTTGGTTTTTTGGTTGGGTTGGTATTTTCGGTATTATTTTATCTCCTTCAAAAGAACGTGGGTATCATAACAGTGCCAGATGGTTTTTCAATAACCAATTACCCTATGGAGATGCATGGTTTTGATGTATTCATAGTGATGTTGACAGTGCTCACCTTGGGTATCATTGCTTCTATTCCCGCTGCGTATCGAGCATCACAAGTTTCAGCATATGTTCGTATGGAGTAATATGCCATAAATCAATTCCATAAGTAATGCTGTAGATATCTTTTGTATTGAGCATTAGATAAGGGTATATTTGCTTTTTAATTTTATATGGAAGATTGGCAGATAGATTTTGAATGGCTTAGGATCCGGCATCTTGTCAAAGATGCAATGGGGCAAGATGGCCTACCTGATCTTCAGATCATACTCTTATTAATCGGTGTTCAAGAAGCTAATGTGCTTCGTTCCTCTTTCACAAAGGAAGAAAAACAAGATCTTATGCATGTCGCTACTTGTCATCTTCTGTCCTTAGATGGATACTTTGACTATGTCGGAAAAGACGATGAAGGATGGCCTCATTTTAAGCAAGTCCGTACTGTTCCTGCTGAAGGTGAGAAAGCTCAAGAAAGACTTTTAAAAGAGTGTATCATCAGTTACTTCAACACCTCAACATTAACACCTCCATCATTGGCTTATGAAGAATAACACTATACTTCTTTCTATACTTATCTCATTGCTTTTGATCTCTTGTGGTCAAAAACAGACGATAGTTGTGATAGAGACCGACTTTGGAATAATGAAAGCTAAGCTTTATGATTCTACACCAGTACATAGAGACAACTTTATAAAGTTGGCGAATGATGACTTTTATGACGGGCTTTTGTTTCACAGAGTGATGAGTGGATTTATGATTCAGGGAGGAGACCCTAACTCCAGAGATAGTCCTGCGGGTAGCCCACTAGGTAATGGAGGTCCTGGATATACATTACCAGCTAACATCGCTGCACCTCACTACAAAGGCACGCTTGCAGCCGCACGAACACCCGACAACGTCAATCCCGCTAAAGAGTCCAGTGGTTCTCAATTCTATATAACCCATGGTACTAAACTTACTAGGTCTACTCTTGATGGATGGGCTCAACGCAAAGGGATAACATATAATGAAGCACAGATTGCTAAGTATTTAGAATTAGGAGGTATACCTCAACTGGATATGGACTATACTGTTTTTGGTGAGTTAATTGAAGGGTTTGATGTGCTGGATAAGATTGCCTCTGTGCCTAAAGATGGTAGAGATCGACCCATTGAAGATGTTAGAATGAAAGTTAGAATTACTAAAGGATAATATGTCATACTATAAGTACTTACTCGCCCTCTGTAGCATCATACTCATCATGTCATCTTGCTCTAAGACAACTCTTGGATTCATGGTCAAAGAGCCTGCACAGACTAAAGTTCCTGCTAAGTTTGCATTTGAATTAGAAGAAACTAACTGTGAATCTTTTCAATGGGATTTTGGTGACGGTACTACATCGCAAGATAGCGCGCCCAATCATACATATTATCTTTCAGGAAATTATATAGTAACCCTCAAGGGTAAAGCAGGCAATAAATTAAAAGAAGTTAAAAAAGAAATATTTGTGGAAGCACCAGAAAAGTGTTTAGTAAAGATCGAAACTAATTATGGAACTATGATAGCTGAGTTGTATGATGCAACTCCTAAGCATCGTGATAATTTTATAAAACTTACAGAAGAAGGATTTTATAATGAACTTCTATTTCATAGGGTGATTAAGGGATTTATGGTGCAAGGAGGAGATCCTCAGTCGCGAGGAGCAGATCAATCGGTTCGTTTGGGTTCTGGAGGCCCAGGTTATCAAGTTGACGCTGAGATCCTCCCTCAACTAGCGCATACAAAAGGAGCTTTGGCTGCAGCAAGAGTAGGTGGACCATCTAATCCACAAAAGAAATCGAGTGGTTCTCAATTTTATATCGTACAAGGAAAAGACGTTCAGATTGGGAATCTCAAACAGCAAGAAGCAAGACTGGGCATCAATTACCCTGAAGATGTATTGGCTAAATATGAAGAAACAGGCGGTGTACCATTCTTAGATCAAGATTATACCGTGTTCGGACAAGTTCTAGAAGGATTAGATGTCATAGATAAGATAGCTGAAGTAAGAACATTGCCCGGAGACAGACCTGCAGAGGATGTAACGATGAAAATAACTGTCATCAAATAAGTACAAATTAATAGAAAAAGGAGATCAACTGTCATGGCAGAGATATTGGGTATTGATATAGGAGGAACAGGTATAAAAGGCGCGATTGTAGATACTGAAAGAGGTGTATTTTTAACGAAGAAAATAAAATATGGCACACCAAAGCCAAGCACGCCTCAGAGTGTAATGGTTGTCATCAATAAACTAATAGATGAGATGAATTGGCGCGGGAAACCCTTTGGTTGTGGCTTCCCATCAATCATCAAAAATGATGTGTGTTACTCTGCAGCTAACATAGATGACGGATGGTTAGGTATTGATCTCAAGGCCTATTTTATGGAGCATACTGGTAGTGAAGTCACTTTTGTAAATGATGCAGATGCTGCGGCAGTAGCAGAAATGACACATGGGAAAGGAAGAGGCCGTATGGGAACTGTTATCTTGATTACACTTGGTACTGGTATAGGGTCTGGCGTATTTCTAGATGGTAAGTTATTTCCAAATACGGAATTTGGTCATCTCCTCTACAAAAAAAGTGTCTTTGAACATTATGCCTCCAATGGTGCTAGAAAGAAAAAAGAATTATCGTGGAAAGAGTGGGGTAAAGAAGTCAACGAGTATCTCAATCATATAGAACTACTAATCAGTCCTGATCTAGTCATACTAGGTGGAGGTGTCAGCAAATATTATGATGACAAGTTCAGCCAATATATCGACGTAGATACAGAGATCGTACATGCGGCTATGGGCAATGACGCAGGCATAACTGGTGCTGCTATGGCCTGTCAAAAAATTATGGAGACTACCTTATTATAGTAAGATTAATAGTCTTCTACCTCAGTCTTATCGATAAGTCTAAATCCATTTCCATGGATATTTACAATCTCTAGATTAGAGTCTTTCTTAAGATACTTACGCAGCTTAGTCACAAAGACATCCATACTTCTTGCGGTAAAATAATTGTCCTCTTCCCATATTTCCACGAGTGCTTCCGATCGTGATAACACATTATTTTTGTGAAGGCAGAACAATCTTAATAGGTGTGCTTCTTTTGGAGATAGCTTATCCTTTTCTTTGTCACCATCTGGATTAAAAGTTAGAATACGGAGCGGATAATTAAATACATATTTTCCTATTACAAATTCTTTTTTGTCAGCATCGGGGTTAACCGGGGCCGAAGTTCTCTTGAGTACGGCTTGTACTCTGTAGAGTAACTCTTCACTGTTAAATGGTTTAGTAATGTAGTCATCAGCTCCTATTTTGAAACCATCGATTACATCCTCTTTGAGCGATTTGGCAGTCAAGAAGATAACTGGAACATTTGGATTATCTTCCTTGATTTCTCCAGCAAGCGTAAATCCGTCTTTTTTAGGCATCATGACATCCAATATACAGAGGTCATACTTGCCATTTTTATAAGTATCATATCCAGCTTCGCCATCAGTAGCGAGTGTTACATCATACTGATGCATTTCTAAATATGACCTTAGAACATCCCCGAAATTTCTATCGTCCTCAACAAGTAATATCTTCTGTTGTGGCATAGCAGTTATAAGTTTAGTATTATGTTAAGATGCAGAAATCATTGTTAGGTCACTTTTTTTAACAATTAATTCTCAATTATTATTTAACACGACTGAAATCATGTGGGAAATATACCGTAAAACTACTTCCTTTTCCTAATTCGCTTTGAGCTTTTACTCTACCCTTATGCGCATCAGTGATTGCTTTTACATAACTTAATCCCAATCCAAATCCTTTTACATCGTGTAGATTGCCTGTGCTTACTCTATAGAACTTCTCAAATATCCTCTTCAAATCTTCTTTAGACATACCGATACCTTTGTCAGTAATTTTGATCTCCACGCCATTACTCACATCTTTAGTAGTGATGCTTATATCAGGAGGTTCAGGCGAGTACTTAATCGCATTGTCTAACAGGTTATGCAATACATTGCTGATGTGATTTTCATCTCCAATCACTTTAGCATTTTGGGCACTGAGGTGAGCATTGATTTTACCTTCCCTTTGATTAACACGGAGTCTTGTATTCTCTAATGCGATAGTTACCAGATCATTCAGATTGATATCTACCAACTTTAGAGTAAAATCTTTCTTATCGAGTCGTGCGATCTGTAGCACTTTTTCCACTTGTGTCAGCATCCGCTTGTTCTCTTGCTTGATGATATCAGCATATCTCTCGATCAAACTTTCATTTGATTTGACCATAGGATTACCTATTGAGTCAGCCGCTAGAGAGATTGTAGCAATAGGCGTCTTGAACTCGTGCGTCATGTTATTAATGAAATCCGTCTTCATCAATGACACTTTTTTCTGAGTCAAGATTACATTGATCGTATATACAAAGCAAAACAATATAAGCCCTGTCAATAGAATAGAACTGATCAGAGCAGGAAGGACTGATTTTATAAGGAATGAAGTTTTTTGTGGGAAGAATATCCTTAGAGAGCCAATAGTTGTGCGCCCTTCACCATCAAATAAATTAACCTGATACATCGATTGGGATAGCCTTGTCGCTACACCTCCATTACTTGATTTGCCGATGACGTTAACGACATTGAACTTGCCATTGGTTATGATATAATCTTCGTCCTTATTGGAGAATACACCAAAGTCATAATTTAGATCGATACCTTGACTGAGTAGTTCGACCCTGAGATATCTACTCAAGTCAGGCGGTGAGATTGAGTTGAGCGCATATTCTGGATTTAAGAGCCATGCTATATTGGCTACTTGAGTTTCAAGCTTGTCTCGTCTATAGTCATCAAGAGACGGCTTAATAATCTTTTCTAAAGGATCTTTTTCTTGATTAAATATTGAAGATTGAGATCGCTCTATAGATCTATTAAGTTTCTCTAACTGATTAGCATCATCTTCAAGATTTTGCTTTACTCGATTAAGAGAATACCTAACTTGGGTGTCAAAATTTTGTGCTTCAAGATCAATCCCATTTTTTAACCAATAAAACTGTATAATAGAGATACCCATGAGTGCTACACTCATCAATATCATAATAACTTGTATGGTTCGTTTATCCATATAAAGATTAAACTACTAAATATGCTAGGTAAGATTGAATATAAAACCCGTTTAACTATGTTTTAACTGATCGTTAGTAAAATCATAAAGAAGACAATTTTACTTTTGGTAAAGCTAATCAATGGAGATGATGAAATATATAAAATATGCTCTAATAATATTTACAGCTTTTTCTTTTTGGCAATTGAATGCACAGGTAGAAGAAAAAGATAAAGAAGTCATAATTATAGAAAAGACTGTTGACGAACATGGCAATGTCATATCTAAGCAAACAAGACGATTAAATGGACGATATGATGAGACTGAGATACAGGAACTGATAGATGAAGATGATGCACCTACCATGGGCACTTTTGATCTTGAAGGATTAGGGTTTAGAGAAAATGCTCTGGATAGATTTAGGACTAAGAGACCTACCATAGGTGTCAATCTTAACTTTGAAAATGGATCAGCAGAAGTAGTAGGTGTCACTGAAGGTTCTGGTGCACAGCGAGCTGATCTAAGAAAAGGTGATAGGATCATATCAATAAATGGAGTAGCTATATCGGCGATCGAGGATATTCATGACATCTTGGAATCTAAGTCTAAAAGAGACAAACTGACAATAGTTGTTTTCAGAGATGGGGAAGAACTTGAAAAAGAAGTATCCCTTAGTGGAAATGCAAATAGAGGTTTTTTCTATGATTTGCCAGAGGATGGTTTATTCCAGTTCTTCGGAGATGGATCGGATGACTTTTCAATTGAACTAGATTCATTATTTGAACAGATGTTTGATCTAGACAATCTGCCTAAACAATTTGAACAATTAAGATTTTTTAATTCAGATAGAAAAGCATCAGATGATAAGAGAAAAAGAGCTTCACTTGGTGTATTCATAGATGACATCGGTGCTGGCGTCTTAGTCTCTGAAGTAATAAAAGATAGCCCGGCAGAACGTGCAGGTATCTTGCAAGGTGATGTTATCATCAGTATGGATGGTCAAGATATAACAGAGTTTAGCAGTGTCGCAGACCATATGTCATCTAAAAACATCGGTGATACATTGGAGATAGAATTAGAAAGAGATGGTAAAACCAAGAGTATCTCGGTCATACTGGATTGAAGAAATACTCATAAGGATTATAAATCTTCATCGTTTTTTTTAATTGACTTCTCTCTTTCTTTTAATCTATTCTGATCACGTAATGCTTGTGTTATGATCCATTCTAATTGACCATTGATACTTCTAAATTCATCAGCTGCCCATTTTTCAACGGATTTCATTGTTTCTTCATTAAGTCGAAGAACGAATTTTTTCTTATTCATACTATGAATGAAGGGTACCTGTATTGAGTACTGGTGTTGCCTCTTTGTCCGAACAAAGTATAACCATGAGATTAGACACCATAGCAGCCTTTTTCTCTTCGTCGAGATCTATTATTCCTTTTTTTGACAGTTCATGTAGTGCATTCTCAACCATACTAACTGCGCCTTCTACTATCTTTAATCTTGCAGCTACGATAGCCTCTGCTTGTTGTCTCTTGAGCATGGCATTGGCAATCTCAGGAGCATACGCTAAGTAACCGATTCTTGCTTCTATCACTTCGATACCAGCGATCTCAAGTCTTTCAGATAACTCATCTTCTAAAGCATCATTTACGGCCCCAACATTTGATCGTAATGTTGTTTCCAGTTGTTCGTCATCGAAGCTGTCATAAGAATACATACCTGCGAGTTTTCTTACTGCAGCATCTGTTTGTACTCTTACAAAACTCTCATAGTTGTCTACGTCAAAGGCAGCTTTATAAGTCTCCTTTACCCTCCAGACCAGAATAACTGATATCAGTATAGGATTACCTCTTTTGTCGTTCACTTTTACGCGCTCACTATCAAAGTTGCTGGCACGTAGAGATATCTTTCTTTTTTTATAGAATGGATTAACCCATAAAAATCCATTCTCTTTTACCGTACCTACGTACTTGCCAAAGAATGTAAGGACTCTTGATTCATTAGGATTGATGATCATCAATCCATTAAAGATGAAAACCGCTAAGGCTACACCTAAAAATATAGTAGTCGGAAACAGAACTATGCCTGCAAAGTATAGATATGCGCCCGTACCAACTAGTAGAAAGGCTATCAACAAAAACGGAAACCCTGGTTTGGCATCAATAATTTTTTCTTTCATAGCATCATGATATTAATATGATATCAATATAGTGCTATTATTGGAAAGCGAAAATTAGTTTTAGACTAATGGCTTAGATGATTAGATCTGGACAGGAGTGAGGAAGGGATAAAAAAAAGAGCGGCATACCCCCCAGTAGCCGCTCCGTAATCTCCAATACTTAATCCCTTAAGTATTTTCAAAAGTTAAAGAACTATCGCATCTATTCCATATATCTTGCCAATTGCCCATTGACCACATGGTAATATTCACATTGCCTTTTCTGCTTATATATAAAGTGTTAAAATCAATGCTTTAACATTTAGAACCTTCTCTTATATGTTAATTTTAGATATGTATTTCTGTCAAAGACAAAAGTGATACGGATGAAATAAGTCTTTCAGTTGATATTTTTAGGATCTAAGAATGTCAATCCAAGCAATATTGATACTTTTAAATGTGGGACAGCAAACATATACAGAAGCGCAAAATAGACACAAGTTTGTAAAGGCGTTACTCAATGATGTAGCGGCGTTAGAATACATGCTAGCTAATGATTGGTTTGAATCCGATATAACGCGCATCGGTGCAGAACAAGAGATTGTTCTCGTGGATAATTCTACATTTAGACCATCTACCTTGGGTCCTACTATTCTAAAAGAGACTCAAAAAGAGAAATGGCTAGTCAGTGAGTTAGCAAAGTTTAATCTCGAACTCAATCTTGACCCTCGTGTATTCAAGCACGATTGTTTCAAATTAATGGAGTCAGAACTTAAAGGGAATCTAGCCATAGTTAGAAAACACCTAAAGGAACACGATATCGATTATATCCTGACAGGGATCTTACCAACATTACATAAGTACCACTTGGATCTTTCTAATCTAACACCTAAACAGCGTTATCGGGATTTGATGGAAGCCATCAAAAATCAACTTCAAAGAGGAGATTTTGAACTAAGGCTTGTAGGTATCGACGAGTTGTTGGTAAGACATGATTCTCCATTATTAGAGGCTTGCAATACTAGTTTTCAAGTCCATCTTCAGGTGGCCCCACAAGATTTTTCTACATACTATAATTATGCCTTGGCTTTGACAGCACCTTGCATCAGTATGGCAGCTAATTCTCCAATTGTATTTGGCAAGAGGTTATGGCATGAGACAAGAATAGCCTTATTTCAGCAAGCCATAGATACCCGTAAGACATTAGATCATATGAGACAGATGAGTCCACGGGTTATACTAGGCGAATCTTGGCTTGATGGCGATGTTACACAGATATTTAAGGATGACATAGCTCGATTCAAAATACTACTACACGCTGATTTGGGTGAGAATAGTTTAGCAAAAATTGAAGCTAATCAAGTACCCAAACTTAAAAGTTTACAACTTCACAATTCAACTATATACAGATGGAATCGGCCTTGCTATGGGATCAGTGATACAGGGAAGCCTCATTTGAGAATTGAGAATAGAGTTTTTCCTTCTGGGCCAAGTATCTTAGACGAGATGGCCAATACCGCATTTTGGTTAGGAGCGATGAAAGGTATGCACATGACATATCCCGACATCAGAGATTTTATGTCATTTGCAGATGTCAGGGACAACTTTGGCAAATCCGCACGATTTGGCATAGACACAAAGTTCACTTGGACAAAAGATCAAAAAGTTACTGTGAAGGATTTGATGTTAGAGGAGTTAATACCTATGGCACGTAATGGTCTAAAAACTATGGAAGTTGATCAAGATTGCATAGATCGCTATATGAACGTCATCACCGAACGAATGAAAGCTCATATGAATGGAGCGCGATGGATGCTTAGATCCTTTACTAAGTTGAAAGAAGAAACGAGCACTGTAGATGAAGCACTAACATATCTAACTGCATCAATACATAGTCATCAGAATCAAGAAGATCTGCCTATACATCGATGGGAAGAAGCAGATACAAGTCAACGACTGAATTTCAATGTCAACGAGCTAAGGGTCTCCCAACTTATGCAAATAGATATTTTTTCAGCACAACCCAAAGATTTGGTTGAGCTTGTAGCAAAACTGATGTCATGGAAGAACATTAACTATATGCCAGTCGAAGACCAACATGGTCATCTGGTTGGGCTGATAAGTGTTGGCATCCTCATAGATAGCTTGGTCTTAGAAAGGAAAAAGAAAAACCCCAAAGATTTACTAGTGAAAGATGTGATGATAAAAGATCCAGTAACGGTTGGCCCGAAAGCTACCCTAGCTGAAGTAGAAAGGCTTATGACAGATCTCGAAGCTACTTGTCTACCAGTGATAAAGAAAAAGGAATTGGTAGGGATCGTCACAATGGGTGACGTTACACGCGTAAAAAATAGAATGTCTTTAGGCAATTGAAATTAGCCATTAATAGTCCAATTTGAATATCGATCTGACTTACATCTTTTACAATATATGTCAATAGCTTATATTGCAGCTTTAAAAATCTGGTTATATATCCAGCGAGATTACTAACATTCTAATAGTTCTATTATGCCATTTGATTTAGACATGATTAAAGCTCATTATAAGAGTTTAGCGGAAAAGATTGATGCTGCCAAAAAGGTTTTAGGCAAACCGATGACACTGTCCGAAAAAATTCTTTACAGCCATCTCCACCAAGATTCTCAATTAAAAGAGTTTGGTAGAGGGAAAGATTATGTCTTTTTTGCTCCAGATAGAGTAGCGATGCAAGATGCCACAGCGCAGATGGCCTTATTACAATTCATGATGGCTGGCAAAGATAAAGTGGCAGTACCAAGCACTGTGCATTGCGATCATTTGATTCAAGCTAAATTAGGTGCAGATGAGGATTTGCAAAATGCCCTGAATACAAGTAATGAAGTATTCAATTTTTTAGAATCTGTATCTGATAAATATGGTTGTGGATTTTGGAAGCCTGGCGCAGGTATCATACATCAAGTAGTCTTAGAAAACTATGCATTTCCAGGAGGTATGATGATTGGGACTGATTCTCATACAGTAAATGCAGGTGGATTAGGAATGGTTGCTATAGGTGTAGGAGGTGCTGATGCTGTAGATGTTATGGCGGGTATGCCATGGGAGCTAAAGATGCCTAAGTTAATCGGAGTAAAACTAACAGGAAAGCTGTCAGGATGGTCAGCTCCCAAAGATGTTATACTAAAAGTGGCAGAGATACTTACTGCCAAAGGAGGGACAGGAGCTATCGTCGAATACTTTGGGGATGGAGCCGCATCTATGAGTTGTACTGGGAAAGGTACCATCTGCAATATGGGTGCTGAGATAGGAGCAACGACATCAACATTTGGCTATGATGATAGTATGGATCGATATCTACGTGCTACAGATAGAGAAGAAATAGCTGACGCAGCTAACGCAATTAAAGATCATCTGACTGCAGATCCTGAATGTTATGCGGATCCCGAAAAGTATTTTGATCAATTAATCGAAATAAATCTTTCTGAACTAACACCACTTTTAAATGGCCCATTCACACCAGATCTATCAACAATGGTTGGATCTGATATGACTAAAAAAGCTACTGAGAATGAATGGCCGCTTAAAGTAGAGTGGGGATTGATTGGTTCATGTACTAACTCGTCATATGAAGATCTTTCAAGAGCTGCTTCTATAGCACAACAAGCTTTAGACAAAGGATTAAGTACAAAGGCAGAATTTGGAATTAATCCTGGTTCTGAACAAGTCCGATTTACAGCAGCAAGAGATGGGCTATTGGAGACATTCGAAAAGCTCAATGCTAAGATTTTTACCAATGCCTGTGGTCCATGTATAGGTCAATGGGGCAGATATAGTAATCCGAGTAATGCACCTAAGAATAGTATCGTCCATTCTTTCAATAGGAACTTTGCAAAGAGAGCTGATGGTAATCCTAATACGCATGCCTTTGTAGCATCTCCGGAGATCGTTGCTGCGATAGCTATAGCTGGAAGACTTGATTTTAATCCGATGAAAGATAAATTAGTTAATAACAAAGGAGAAGAAGTAATGTTAGATGAGCCTACTGGAATTGAATTGCCACCATTAGGTTTTGATGTAAAAGATAGAGGATACAATGCTCCTGCTGAGAATGGAGGAGACATAGAAGTCAAAGTAGACCCAAACAGTAAAAGAATCCAGCTTTTAAAGCCATTTGAGCCGATAACTCAAGAAAGTATGATGGGTATGAGAATCCTCATAAAGACAAAAGGTAAGTGTACAACTGATCACATATCAATGGCTGGACCATGGCTGCGATTTAGAGGACACCTTGAGAATATCTCAGATAACTGCTATACTGGAGCTGTGAATTATTTTAATGAGGAGACTAACAAGGTCCTCAACTATGTGACTGACGAATATATGGGTGTTCCAGATTCAGCCAGAACTTATCAGAAGGCAGGCATTGCAACAGTTGTGTTTGGAGAAGAGAACTTGGGAGAAGGGTCTTCAAGAGAACACGCTGCTATGGAACCGAGGTTTCTTGGTGTCAATGCAGTCATAGTCAAGTCTTTTGCGCGTATACATGAGACTAATCTTAAAAAACAAGGTATGCTTGCCTTGACTTTCGATGATGTTGCGGACTACGACAAGGTGAGACAAGATGACTTGATTAGTATCCCCGATTTTAGTGAGATGGCACCAGGTAAGCCATTGACTATTCAGCTGAAGCATGCTGATGGATCAGAAGATTCATTCAAGGTCAACCATACATATAACCAAGCGCAGATCGATTGGGTAGCATTTGGTTCAGCGCTCAATTTGATACGCAAAGAACTGGCCTAATATATAAGTTTATTATATATCAATTTTATTGATATCTTTGTAACACATGCTGCATCCCCAAGTACAGGGATGCAGCATTTTTTGTTTAACGAAAATCTAATTAAAATGTGGAAAGAATTTAAGGAGTTCATTATGACTGGCAATGTCATAGACTTTGCTATTGCCGTCATCCTAGCAGGAGCTGTTGGCCTAGTGGTTAATGGTTTTGTGAATGACATCATCATGCCTATCGTTGGAAACTTCGCAGGTGGACTCGATTTCGCTGAGATGAAGCATGTGCTTTCACCAGCAGTAATGGATGGGGACACAGTTGTTACTCCTGAGAACGCTATAAGGTATGGCTCTTGGATAAACTCGATTATCAATCTATTGATAGTTGGTTTTGTATTATTTATGATTGCTAAATCTAAGATCAGATTCATGGGTGCTGCTCCAGATCCAGGACCGACAGCAGATCAAGAATTACTTGCTGAGATTAGAGATGCAGTAAGAAAATAATAGAGAGAGTTGTAACTAACTAATATAGGTCTTGCTACTTAGTGGCAAGACCTTTTTTGTGCGCGAAATGATGAGGATATTTTGATTAGATATGGATCTCAGCTCCTTCTTCAGGTATGACGACATTCTGAAGACCTGCTTCACCTAGATACTCGGCAAATTTTTGCTGCGTATCATATTCACCATGGACCAAGAATGTCTTCTTCGCATGTCCAAGCTGGTGTTTTATACTATCTAGCATTTCCTTGCGATCACCATGTGCTGAAAAAGAATCCATAGACTTAATAGAGGCATTGACATTTAAGACATCTCCCATCACTTTTAATTGAGTAGCTCCTGCTTTGAGTATACCTCCTGCAGTCTGAGGAGAACAATATCCGACCATCAAGAAAGTGCTTTTTTCATCTTCAAGATTGTGGTAAAGGTGATGCCTTATTCTACCAGCATTCATCATGCCAGATGCGCTTATGACGACCATGGGTTCTTTAGATGCATTGAGTTCTTTGGATTTCTCAACAGATCTCACATATTGAAGACTATTAAACCCAAATGGGTTATCATCTTGTAACATATATTCATGAAGTGCATTATCAAAGCATTCTGGATGCGAGCCATAGATCTCAGTAGCATTTACGGCAAGTGGGCTATCAACATATATTGGAATCTTGGGAAGTCTTCCCTCATTTTCTAATTGATCAAGCATATATACTATCTCTTGGGTACGTCCGATGCTGAAAGCAGGGATGATCATCTTTCCTCTTTGCTCTACACATGTCTGTTTCATAACGTCGAGTAACATATCCGTTTGCTGTGGTTTGGACTCATGTTCCTTATCTCCGTAGGTTGACTCACAGAGGAGATAATCTACCTCAGGCATCAATTGTGGATCACGCAGTATCGGTCTATCTGGCCGACCTATGTCACCAGTGAATCCCAATGTGATCTTTTTTGCTCCATCGGTTATCCGAAGTGTGACACTCGCTGAACCGAGTATATGTCCCTGATCTTTAAATAATACTTCTACATAGTCCGATATCTTATGCCATCTATCATAAGAGTATCCGACGAATAGCTTCATTGTCTCTGCTACATCATTGGCGTCGTATAGCGGTTCTATTAATTGAGCTTTATAAGATTTTCTCTTGGCCTTCTTTTTGGCTTTTTTTTCTAACTCGCGTTTGTTGTTATACTCGGCATCTCGCTCTTGAATTTTCGCAGAATCAAGAAGCATAATTGAGCAGAGACTTCTAGTTGCATGTGTCGCGTGTATACATCCTCTGAATCCATCTCTCACTAATCCTGGCACTCGTCCTGTGTGATCTATATGTGCGTGCGATAAGATCAAACAATTCAATTCAGCTGGATCAAAATGCCATTGGCGATTAGAGACTTGATCAGTCTTTCGATTTCCTTGATAAAGGCCACAATCCAAGAGCACTTTATATCCATTCTCAAGTGTGATGAGATGACTACTTCCTGTCACATTCCTAGCTGCTCCACAAAATTTTATATGCATTTTCCAATTTTTTTATATTGATCGCTTGGCGCAAATCTTAAGCAAGCATTATCTAAAAAAATACAAGATAGTCAGAACCAACAATGGATTCGGATAAATGATTATAAAACATATTACCCTTTCTGAATTGGAATATATTCTATAAACGAAGAGTTGCTAGGGATTAAATATTTAGTGCAAGCATCGATTATATCTTCAAGCTTAATAGTAGCATACATCTCTTCTTGATGATTCATATGCTCAAGAGCTCCTAACCATTCAAAATATGCCAATGAAGCTGCTTTATTAAGAACACTTAAGTCATTCATAGTGATACTTGCGATGACTTTGTTCTTTACCTTTTGAAGCTCCCGACTTGATGGAGGATCTTCTTTAAGTCGATCGACCTCACGCCACATAGCAGCCAGACAATCAGCTGTTGATTGATCAGGTGCTGGGCGTCCTTCGATGATGATGAGTCCAGCGTCAAAATTACCAGAGAGATAACAATCTACTGATGTCATCACCTTCTTTTCCCTAACCAGACGATTGTAAAAACGAGAAGACTTACCATTAGATAAAAGATCTGATAATAAATCACATGCGTAATAGTCTTTATGATTGCGTCCTGGCATATGACAGCCACCTATGAATAACTTAACAGGTACATCTGCTTTGATTTGTTTGTATCGTTGCTTAGTCTGTGTTAACTCTTCACTGCGTTGTTTAACTATATTTTTGCCTGATGGGATATGTCCAAACCATTTTTCAGCTAAGGCAAATGTTTCATCAATTGGCAATGGACCAGAGATTGAAAGAATGGCATTACCTGGATGATAAAATGTATCATAAAATGCCTTGACATCACTCAATCGAGCTTCTTGAATGTGCTTAATCTCTTTGCCAATCGTTGGCCATCCGTATGAATGTTGTTGATAAGCCAAAGCAGAAAGATGATGCCAGTTGTCACCATATGGTTTGTTGAGACAGACTTCTTTGAATTCCTCCACTACAACTTTGCGTTGTGTCTCCAATGTTTCTTCATTGATATTAAGATGCGTCATTCTATCAGCTTCTAGCCAAAAGGCCGTCTCAATATTTTCTGCAGGAACGATGTTGTAGTAGTTAGTGTAATCATTGTTGGTAAATGCATTATTTTCTCCTCCCGCCGTCTGCAATGGCAGGTCAAAATCTGGAGCATTACTGCTTCCTCCGAACATCAAGTGTTCAAAAAGATGTGCAAATCCAGTTCTCTCAGGGTCTTCATCGCTTGATCCTACTTTATATAGGATATTGACAGCTGCCAATGTTGTAGACTTGTCTTGTTCTGCAATAACAGATAAGCCATTAGAAAGAATCTTTTTTTTATAATCTATCATCTATTTTCTCCTAATATCTATAAGATAAAGATGGGTCAAAATGTTGTGTTCAACCAAGTGTCAAAGTTAGCACTTGACATATCTATGTCGTCTTCAAGTATATTATGTTTTATAATTTTCCAAAAAGAATCTTTTGAAAGTAGAACGGCTCCCATGCTCCTCATATGTTTAGTGTCTTGTTGACAATCAATCACTTTGCATCCCTCATTTTCTAAAAATTTAGCAAGATGAATAAGTGCATATTTTGAAGCATTGGCTTCAGTTGCAAACATTGATTCGCCATAAAAAACTTTTCCTCGAAGTACTCCATACAAACCACCCACGAGTTGATCTTCAGACCAAACTTCCACACTATGTGCTATGCCAACCTTGTGTAAGTTTATATAAGATGTTTTAATGTCATCACTTATCCAAGTACCTCTTTGTCCAGATCTTTTAATAGAACTGCAAGCATCTACAACTTGTTCAAATGACCGATCTATGCTAATATGCCAGGACCGCTTATTGTATACGAGACTACGCATACTCTTAGATACCTTAATCTGATCAGGAAAGATGACACATCTGGGATGCGTGAACCACCATAGTATAGGAGTCTGATTATACCATGGAAAGATGCCAAATCTGTAAGCTAAGTCTAATCTTGCTTGACTTAATTCGCCACCGATAGCGAGCAATCCTTCTTCATCGCAAGACAAAGGATGAGGAAAGTATAGCATAGATTGATTAGAAATATAATACTAGTGTTTCTCCTGATAACTTTCTATAACTGCAGACAATCCTCTGTCTACAAGCGCATCTTTTAGAGGCTTAAGTTCTGGATAGGGCCCAGTCTTAACCGTTGCCTTGCCCTTAAAATGAACGATAAGAGATAATTGTTCTGATTGTTCAAATGTATGATTGCATACTTCTATGAAGCACTTTATTACCCAATCAAAAGTATTGAAGTCATCATTATATACAATTAGCTCTGACTTATCGATTACTTCTATTTCGTCAAACAATACATCTTCTTCATGGTCGTAACTAAGAATAGGCATACTAATAATTATTATGGGTAAGGATTAAGCTTTTAAAGAATCTTGAATTTTTGTAAAATCTGGTATTTGTCCAGCATCATCTAATACTTCAGCATATCTGATCACACCTTCCGGATCTATCACGAATGCCGAACGCTTAGAAACACCTTTCATGCCTAATACAAAGTCTTCATATAATGAACCATAAGCTCGAGAAACGTCTTTGTTAAAGTCACTCAATAATGGAAATGGATAATTTTCGCTTTTTTTATACTGTTCAAGGCTAAATAATGAATCAACAGAAACGGCTATGACTTGAGCATCTAATGATGTGTAATCTTTGATATTGTCACGGACTTCACATAACTCTTTTGTACACACACCCGTGAACGCAAGAGGGAAAAATAGGAGGATTACATTTTTACCTTTGTAATCACTTAAACTAATCTCTGATTTATCTGTCGCTCTAAGCGTAAACTGAGGTGCTTTATCACCAACTGTTAACTTCATACTCTTCCTATTATTAGGTAATAAATTAACCACTTTTTGGTCTTATCACACAAGTTGACAAAAGTAACGTAAAATCATATTTATCGGAGGAGATTTTGTTTGCTTTGTAAATCTTTTTTCATAAAAACTTCCGTGAATAAGGTTCAACACCCATATCTGCTCTTACATCTCGCGGTTTTATTCTGGAGCTTTACTGCTATTTTAGGTGATTTGATCTCTCTTTCTGCTGTTGTTCTAGTTTGGTGGAGAGTTGCGCTAACTGCTTTATTGCTTCTTTTTTGGCCAAGAATATTAACTACTTTTAAATCTATATCTCTTGATGATCTAAAGAGATATGTTTTGATCGGTATACTTATCGCTTTTCATTGGGTCTGTTTTTATGCATCCATAAAAATGGCTAATGCATCTATTGCGCTTATCACGATGTCAACAGCTGCATTTTTCACGGCTCTTATTGAACCGACAGTGTTCAAAACTAAGATCAATAAAGTTGATGTAGCGATGAGCCTCTTGATTATACCCGCCATGATCTTAACCACGTATAATTTTGAAGGAGATATGATGTTAGGATTTTGGATAGGTTTGCTGTCGGCTATTTCATTTGCATACTTTTCAGTTCTTAATCGACAAGTTATTGATCGAGCATCACCAGCAAGCATCACGTTGATAGAAATGACGAGTGCATGTTTGTTCTTAACACTATGTAGTCCATTGGTATTCATTTTCTATGAAGACTTAACTATAGTCCCTACAGGAATAGATATAATCTATCTACTAGCTCTGGCTGGATTGTGCACCATACTTCCATTCATCCTACACTTAATTGCATTGAAGCACTTATCTGCTTTTATGACGAACATAGTAATGAATCTAGAACCTGTATATGGTATAATTCTGGCCATATTGATTTTAAAAGAACATAAAGAACTCAATCCGCAATTCTATATCGGAGTTGTTCTAATTGTACTTATCGTTATGGTCTATCCGATGCTAAAGAGACGACTTGGTTAGATAAGATACTCTTGAACGATCTTCCATTGAGTCACTTAAAATACTCAGAACATATTAATCTGTTCCATATACATCATAGTGATTGGACCTACAGATCCACTATTTATGTTAGTGTTGTCAATCTGAGTGATCGGCATCACACCTTTAGTGGTACTCGTTATAAATACTTCATCTGCTTGACTTAACATAACTATTGGTATATCTACTTCATGATGTGGTATCCCAATGTTAGTCTTAAGTACTCTCTTTCTGGTTATGCCATGAAGTATTTTATTCGCGGGAGTATGTAATTCTTGATCTTTAATTAGAAAAAAATTGCATCGAGATGCTTCTCGGATAAGACCATTATCATGATATAGCAGATCTATAGCCTTTTCATTAGCCAATTGTTCAGCATGCATAGCTGAGTGCAAATAATTAGTTGTCTTAACATGTGGGATATCTCGCTGGTACTCACTCGTTATTAGATGTGCACCTTTTTCATACAAAGAGGCTTTTTTTTCTTTTATAGGCATGGCCATCACGAGCAGAGAAGGATCAGCAATGCGATGAAACCCATCAGACGACACACCTCCTGATGCTATGATCTTTATATACCCATCCGTTTGTTGATTATGTGATAATACATCTTTAGCGATAGTCTTGATATCGTCTTTACTCCAACTTATATTCAAATTAATAGCTTGGACAGATCTCATAAATCTAGATAGATAGTCATCCAGATAAGGGCTGTCCAAGTTTTTTAATTTGAAAAAATCAAAAACGCTATACCCTCTCTGGACACCGAGATCCAAGGGATCGACCGATATCTCTGATAGAGACATGATATCATAATTATAATATGCAAAAGGATAGAACATCGTATTGGAATATTGATTGTAAACATAAAAAAAGGGTCGGAATAAACCGACCCTATATAATAGACCAACCAACCCAAGTTTAAATCTTGGAGACTACCATGTTTTTAGATCATCGTAGTCGATATTTTGCTTTGAAAGTGAAATTGGCTCAGTTTTAAAATTGATATGACCATTGGACCAGATTCCCTGACCTCCTGGTTCTATAATTATATAGCCTCCCACTTCTTCCATATTCAACTTTGTGACACACTTGATCACCCAATTATTATCTATTTTTTGTCCAAAGACTTGGAGATTTTTTTCATCTCTATCTGCTAGATTAAAATAACCACGAGTGCGATCACCGAAATAATACAGCCTTGTCTTTACTCTTTCTGTTTTACCATTGATATGTCTGGTACCTGCGCTGGTCACAATAGAATCAAAGACTATGTCTTTTTGGACGAAAGCAGGATCATCCTCATTGATGTGAGATAAGATTTGATTGATCTGTTCGGGTGTCATGTTTTCAAGTGTCCTGCTATCGCATCCGTAGCAGACAAGCCACAAACTGATGAAAAGGATCAGTACATGTAACTTCATGGATCAAATATATAAATATTTTATATATATAGAATTATTTAATATAAAAAGTACAAATATATTTTACCCTTCTCATCTGAT
>CAZRXJ010000004.1:0-16778 GCA_964604025.1 uncultured Saprospiraceae bacterium
GATGGAATTAAGAATTTCATCAATAACTTTCCAGAATATATTGAGATGTTCTTTTTGATCTGGGCAAGTATGTTCTTTGTTCATGCTCCAACCTATTATTAACCCAGCTACAACCATTGCCAACGCACCAGACAAATGAAATAAAGTCGCTAGACTATAACCAGCCATTACAATGGCCAAGGAGATGTGCACAGATATTACAGATTCACTTGTAAGACTTGCTAACAACTTGTCTCCTAAAAATCCTAAAATAAGACCCAATACCACTCCTCCTCCTACTTCTTGTGCAAATTCCAAAGATACATGTTGGAGGTCGAACCCGCCTTCAGACATAGATGCCAGAGATAGTAGTGTTAGAAAAACAACGATTCCTACGCCATCATTAAATAAGGATTCGCCCACAATCTTGATTTCAAGTGATTTTGGTGCTCCTGCTCTTTTTAAAAGTGCTAAAACTGCAATTGGGTCTGTAGGAGAGATTAATGAACCAAATACAAGACAATATCCATAGCTTATTTCAATTCCTAATATTTGACATGAATAAAAGAATAGTGTTCCAACTATGAATGTCGATATCAACACACCGGCTGTAGCATAGTACACTATAGATGATTTTTCCTTGATAAGATGTTTGATGTCAACATGTATTGCTCCAGCAAATAGTAAAAATCCAAGTAAGAAATCTAACACAAAACTTCTGAAATTCAGACCATCAATTACTGCACAAAATGCAGCTGACAAATCTTGCTTTACTACAGTTACTGCAGCAAAAAAAATCGAAGCAATGATTGCAAGAATCATCACTCCTATAGTGTCTGGAAGTTTTAAGATCTTCTTGTTGATATAGCTCAATATGGCAGCTACCGCTATTAATGCAATAAAGGTCTCAAACATATATCTAAGGAAAGTTTAGAAAGTAAGGAGTCTATAACAATTATGGCCACGAATATAACCAAATAACAAAGCCATGCTAGAACGTAGCTCGACAAATGAGGACACCCTAAAGACAATTTAGCATAGTTTCTTTAGAGTAGCTACCACAGAGAATAACTATGATTAAAACTCTTAACAAATAGATAGCTACTACTAATAGCCTCTCAATTTTTTTTATTAATCATTCTATCCCAATAGCGCTTCTTGATCATTAAACGGTTGCGTGTAGAATCTTGTTCCTGTTGCCTTATACAAAGCATTAGCAAGTGCTGCACCTATAGGAGGTAATGAAGGCTCTCCAAGTCCTGTTGGAGATTCGCCATTGTCTACAAAGTGTACATCTATTGATTCTGGCGCTTCTGCATGTCTGATCAATCGGTAATTATTAAAGTTATTTTGCTTCGGACGCCCACCGTCAAATGACAGAGCACTATACATAGCATGTCCAATACCGTCAACGATTCCGCCTTCTATCTGATTGATCGCTCCTTCTGGATTGACAACAATGCCACAGTCAACTGCACAGCAGACTCTTTTCACTTTAGGCGCACCATCTTCGATAGTAACGTCAAGAACTTGTGCCACATAAGAATTATGACAATAGTATGCCGACACACCTCGGTAAACACCTTCTTCTGTTGCGCCCCAGTTGGATTTTTCTTTTACAAGTTTTAGAACTCCAGCATATCTTTCAGCGTCATAGTCATTGTTTTCTCCTATAGGATTGTTCTTCGCTTTTTCAAAGAGTGACAATCTAAAGTCGATTGGATCTTTGCCTGCTGCTTCAGCCACTTCATCTAAGAATGATTGTTCTGCAGTAGCGATAAAGTTGGATCGTGGTGCACGCCAAGCTCCAGTTGAGATGTTGGATTCTAAGGTATGATTTTCAGCAAGGTAATTTTCTACAGCACCTGCAGGATATCTATTGGCAAAGACTGGACTTCCATGGGTGCCAGCTCCTCTTACATGAAATGCGATCATGTTGCCATCCGCATCTATACCTGCTTTATAGGTCACTTTATAAGCCGGTCTGTAAGTACCTTGTGTCATATCATCTTCACGAGTATATACGAGTTTGATGGGAGCTCCTACTTTCTTGGAGATCACCGCAGCTTCAGTACCAAAATGTCCATATAGTCTTCTACCAAATCCACCACCCATACGAGTCATCATGATAGACACATTTTCTTCTGGTATGCCACAGACAGCAGCGACGGTAGGTCTTAGGAATTGTGCTGTTTGCACAGGCCCAATTAATTCAGCTTTATCTTCCGTCACGTGTGCGAAAAAGTTCATGGGCTCCATTGTGTTGTGTGCTAGGAATGGCGCATTGTAAGTTTTTTCAATTACCTGAGTCGCATTTGCGAAAGCGTCATCCACGTTGCCATCGTTTCTGGCAGCTTCATCAGATGCCTTAGCTACAAGGTTAGTCAGACTAGTTTCATGATCGGTAGAACTTTCTCCTTCACTGTCTTTTTCCCATTCGATCTTAAGCGCTTTTTTGGCTTTCATAACTTGCCAAGTACTTTCGCCAACTATCGCTACGAGCTGCGGAAATGAATTGACATCAGACCATTGCTTTTCAACGCCATCTGGTTCAACATTGATAGTGAAGACATCCTTAATACCTGGCATCGATCTGGCTTGACTGTCATCAACTGACTTGACTTTCATACCAAATGCCGGGGCATGCTCTATCATAGCGATCAACATCCCAGGCCGCTGGGTGTCCAATCCAAATAATGGTTGCCCAGTAGCTATCTTAAAACCATCTACATTACGCGTATTCTTTCCTATGATTTTGTAGTCTTTAATTTCTTTGAGCGTAACATCTTCAGGTACTTCCATAGTTGCTGCGGCGGTTGCCACTTCACCATATCCAATCGTCCGATCACTTGCTTTATGATAGATCACACCTTCAGAAGTAGTTAACTCTGACGCAGGTACATCTAATTGAACAGCTGCGGCCGCTACTAACATATGTCTTGCTGTTGCGCCAGCCTTTCTAAGTCCGTCCCATCCAAATCTTATAGATTGGCTTCCACCAGCAATCTGTCTTTGATATTTATCTGTATCAAGCCCCGCTTGTTCAACGATGACATTGTCCCAGCTCACATCCAGTTCTTCTGCAACGATCATCGGCATAGAAGTCTTAACATTCTGTCCTATCTCAGGATTGGGTGACATGATTGTTACCACACCATTCTCGCCAACACTTATGAAACCATTGAGGTCATTCCATATCTTGGGTTCCTCAAGTACGGGTTGTACAAATGATGGTCTCTTGGGTTCAGTCTTACAACCTACTAATTGGAATCCAAGTACCATTCCTCCGCTTGCTGCGGCGCTAACTTTTAGAAAAGATCTTCTATTTGAATGAGTTATATTATTTGACATTGTGCTATTGTTGAAAGAGGATTGAGTAATAAGAAGGCTTATGAATTTTTCGCAGCTGTTTTGACAGCTGCCTTAATACGCGTGTATGTTCCACATCGACATATGTTGCCATTCATAGCATCAGAGATGTCTGAGTCGGACGGATTTTTGTTGCCGCTGACAAGTGCAGCTGCACTCATGATCTGTCCAGCTTGACAATACCCACACTGTGGCACATCATGTTCTATCCAGGCTTGTTGGACTGGGTGAGAACCATCTTCTGACAAACCCTCAATCGTTGTAACTTTTTTGCCTTCTAAAGATGAGATAGGCGTAGAGCATGATCGCACGGCTTTGCCATCTACATGTACGGTACATGCACCACACTGTGAGATGCCACATCCATATTTAGTACCTGTCATACCGAGTGAATCTCTCAATACCCATAATAAAGGTGTGTCATTGTCGACATTAACCTCCTTAGATTGTCCATTAACGTTGATGTTATAAGTTGCCATTGGAAGATTTGTTTGAATAAGATTAAGTCATGAAGTTATGTATTTAATGACACTTTTTCTGAAGCAATCTTTACGTTACACAATGTTAACCCCCAAAGAAGATCTGATGAAGATATCTACCCGGGAAAAATGTAAAGCCTCCAGCTATAATGAGACCACCCACATACAAACCAATCATCTTTCTTTGGTGGCTCTTTATGGCTCCATTTTTTATATCATAATAGGCTCCTGGTATGAGGTATAATGTCAGAAAGCTAAAGAAATGTATATATCCTATATGATTAAAAAGAGTGGGTCCCACACGGGCAGACATCATCAAAGATATGATGGCGGTGATCAGCATTAGTATCATATATAGTTCTCCTAATTGCTTATGAAGCTTTGTTCCTTTAGTTATAAACATGAGTGCTGTCCCTATAAAGAAAGCTGGAACAACTGTCCAAAGATGTGCATACATTAATGTCTCATAATACGCTGCCATGATTATACAATTTGTCTTTCGCTTATAGCTTCTTAATGAAATTACGAACAAAGTCTAGAACACTACTTACTTTTAGACCAAACTTGCTACTATGGATATTACTAAAGCTGTTTATTGGATTTCGACGTTGATCATGTGCGCTATTTTTGCTTTTTCAGCCGGGATGTATTTCACTAATTATGAGATGGTACAAGGATTTTTCAGGCAACTCAATTATCCCTCGTACCTCGTTTATCCCTTAGCCATCGCTAAGGTACTAGGTATCATAGCTATCCTCTCGCGCCAATCAAAAGTCTTAAAAGAATGGGCATATGCCGGATTCTTTTTTGACGCTATACTGGCCACTGCTGCGCATAGCGCTAATGGTGATCCACTAGGATTGTCAGTCATAGCTGTGGTTGTTGTAGTAGTATCTCGCATCTTTGATGAGAAGATGTTCAGATAGTTGCGAATTATATCTGAACGAGGACACTAATTGTAAATAGAAAAGTTCGAATACTTTCTTCAATCTACCTGATCAGTGTCACATCGCCCTGGAAGGTAAAGTCGTCAACGGTCAATTGCCAAATGTATACACCTGGATTGAGTGTTGTGTTATTGAAGCGTCCGTCCCAAGTTGTAGTAGGGTCTATACTGAAATATACCCTGTTGCCATATCTATCATATATCGAAAGCTCATAAGTCATAGGGAGTTGACTTAGCGAGGGTGCCCATGTATCATTGATCATATCTCCATTGGGAGAAAATATGTTGGCCGATCCAACTTCTATATCACATCCTTCTGTAACTAGAATCTCGTCAGTTGTGTTGCACCCATTTACGTCAGTGACAGTAACTGAATAAGTCCCTGGGACATCTATTGTAAAAGTTGACTCAGTCGATCCATCACTCCATAAGTATGATTGGAAATTAGAAAGTGATAATGTGATCATCTCTCCAGGACAAAGTGTCAGATCTACTCCAAGATCCACACCACTTGTTTCAATTAAACTGATGTCTGAATTGATGATGCTGTCACAGCCATTGGCTGACATCAAGGTATCTGAGAATGATCCTGGCTCTGTGTATTGTAAGTCACCTATGTTAATCGTATCTCCCATACATAGATTACCCATAGTATCTATGACGATCATGTCTACAAATTGTAAATCTATCTCAACTATACTATCACATCCATTTGTACTTTCTATTGTGTCCATGAACATGGTACTCTCGGTAAATACATTATCACCAAATGCAAATCCACTTCCAGAGCAAGTGACGATGGATCTCATGCCAGCATTCATCAAAGGATCAGGTGTGAACGTTATATCATCGAAGTAAGAAGTGCGCTCATTGGCTCTTAATACTATCGTACCCTTTTCTCTGAGGTCCTGATCATTTATAGAAATTAATAATACATCATCAATTGAAACATTGATATCACCCAAACAGGTTCGCTCGATATCGACTGATATCCATTCGCCCAAATTTGCAACAGCGGGTCCATTGAATAATTCTGTTCTGTTTCCATCGATCACTTTTTGCAAAGATAGTTGTGGGTTATTACCGTCGATGGGAGCATGTGATAAGAAGTAGAAGTTAGCACCATCCAAAAATTGAAATGTAAATCCTATATCTGAATCTGGTTCATCTGCGCGTGCAACAAAGTTATAGTTTCCATAGTTATTTGAAAAAGTACGATGGATCATTACGGTCTCAGCATTGTCCATTGTGCTATTCATACTACAGGATTGGTTGCCTTCAAATACAATATCATCTACGAGGATAGGTTCACCTGAGATGATATTCCAAGCAGATAAGTCAGGACCCTCAAAATTCTCTTGAAATGACTGTCCAGTTATCCAGCGTGGAGCGAAGAGTGATACAGAAAATAAGATGATTACGTGGATAGTAGGGGGCATGATTTGATTGATTCACATAATATACCTTGTATATTGATGCAATACAAAGGATATAACTGTAAAAATGATGCCAACATTCAATACTTGTACCTTCATTATCTACTATAATTGGATAGAAAACCAATAAATTCTGAATCTTTTGATCATTTACATAAATCATACTAAACTCCGAGTATAGAAACCATTAGATATATTGCGGCACTTTATAAACTAACAAAAAGTATGTCAGCAGTAGTGATTAGTGGTACCGGATTGTGGATACCTGAGCATCAATTGACTAATGAAGAGTTAGTCGACTGTTATAATCAACATGTCGATGTCTATAACACACAGTATGCCAAGGAGATAGAAGAAAAAAAGAAGCAAGCTAAAGCATACTCGTCAGCTGCTTTTATTGAAAAGGCCTCAGGGATCAAAAGCAGATATATCTACCAGAAGAAAGGAGTACTTGATCTGGATCGTATGAGACCTGATATCGCAGAGCGCCCTAATGAGGTACTATCGGATCAAGCGGAGATGGCTATTCATGCTGCCAAAAGAGCATTGGATAGTGCGGGTAAGCAAGCTCATGATATTGATGCTGTCATCGTGTCTTGTGCTTATACACAAAGATCTTATCCTGCGATAGCGATAGAAGTGCAAGAAGCTTTGGGCATAGAAGGTTTTGGTTTTGACATGCTTGTCGCATGTTCAGCAGCAACATTTGCATTGCAGCGTGCATACGAGATGGTTAAAGCAGGTACTGCAAAATGCGTCTTAGCGATCAACCCCGAGCTAACTTCTCCACAGGTAAATTACAAGGACCGTGATAGTCATTTCATATTTGGAGATGTCTCTATTGCCACTGTAGTGGAAAGTATTGACACATGTGATCAGAGCAATTCATTTGAGGTATTAAGTACTAAGGCTTTCACCAAATATTCTAACAACATCCGTTCTAATTTTGGTTATGTTCTTAATGCCAATGACACTGACCCTCTTGATAAAAGCCAGTATTTTTCACAAAATGGCAGAATAGTTTATAAAGAAGTTTGTCCACTTGCAGCGACCCATATAGCAGATCATCTTTCTTCTATGGACTTGAAAAAAGAAGACATTAAGCGTTGGTGGCTTCATCAAGCTAATATCAATATGAACAAGTTGATTTGCAGTCTGCTACTAGGTAGGCAGCCAAGTGAAGAAGAAGCGCCTATCGTTCTGGATGAATTTGCCAATACGGCTTCCGCTGGATCGTTGATCGCATTCAACAAATATCATAAAGATTTTAAGACCGGTGACTTGGGCGTAATCTGTTCATTTGGGGCAGGGTATTCTATTGGCAGTCTGATCGTAAGAAAGTTGTAGCCCTACTAGAGCAGCACTATAGTCATTAATACAACTCTGAGCATACAATATATAATCTTAAGGCTAAGATTATAGTTTTGTATCCCAATGTCTTTCTTTTCCTATATTGGTCGCATCAGAAGATAACTATGCTTAAAGAATATGCCGTACAGATGGCAGCATCCAATCTGCGATTTGGTGCTGGTGTAACACATGAAGTGGGAATGGACTGTGTTGATCTGGGGTTAAAAAGGGTAGCAGTCTTCACAGATGAAAATCTGCGACAGCTGCGGCCTGTACAATTGGTGATAGCATCATTGGAATCAGAAGGCATACACTATGACATATATGACCAAGTCCGGGTAGAACCAACTGACATATCGATTAAGGCGGCTATAGCATTTGCACAAGCCGGAGCTTACGATGGTTATATAGCTGTTGGTGGAGGTTCAGTCATGGATACTGCTAAGGCAGCTAACCTTTATGCTTCCTATCCGGATGACTTTTATGCCTATATTAATGCTCCGATCGGACAAGGGAAACCAGTGCCTGGACCTGTCAAACCACTCATTGCTGTCCCTACAACAGCAGGAACTGGAAGCGAGACTACAGGTGTAGTCATCATGGACCTTACAGATCGTCATGCGAAGTCTGGTATCGCACATAGATATCTCAAGCCCATGTTAGGACTGGTCGACCCTGATAACACAAGGACGATGCCGCCTGTGATAGCAGCTGCTTCTGGGTTGGATGTACTATGTCATGCTATAGAGTCGTATACAGCTATCTCATATACTGAACGGCCCAGACCAGAACGTCCGATCTATCGCCCAGCTTATCAAGGTAACAATCCGATCAGTGATATATGGTCTTTGAAAGCTATAGAACTTACAGCTCAGAATATTGTGAAGGCATATAAAAATCCAAACAATGATGACGCCAGATTCAATATGATACTAGCATCCAGTATGGCTGGTATGGGATTTGGCAATGCAGGTGTTCATCTATGTCATGGTATGTCTTATCCGGTCTCTGGTATGGTTAAGACTTATCGACCAGAAGGGCTCCAAGTCGATCATGCTATCATACCACACGGGATGTCGGTTATCCTCAATGCACCTGCGGTATTTCGTTTTACCGGAGAAGCTTGCCCAGAGCGACATCTAAAAGCGGCTGAAGTCCTGGGAGCAGATATCACTTCTGTAAATGATATAAAAAATGAAGCTGGACCAATACTAGCAGATCAAATTATAAAAATAATGCGTCAACTAGATGTTCCAAATGGCCTCTCAGCAGTAGGTTATAATGATGACGATATATCCAATCTGGTAGCAGGAACACTGCCACAACATAGGGTGACAAAGCTATCACCAAAACCTGCAACGGCAGAGGATTTAGAGAATTTATTCAAAGATGCCATGGTTGCATGGTAGCTCATATTTCTAATTGTAAAATTATAATTTATGAATAAATTTCAAGGTGTCATAACTCAAGTAGAATCTGATGGTGCCTTGTCTGTCGTGCATGTCGATTCTAACGGTCAACCGTTCTCAACCGTTATGATTGACACACCAGAAAGTAAGCCATATTTGAAAAGCGGCTCTTCTGTTTATGTCATTTTTAAAGAAACTGAAGTTTTTATAGGTAAAAATATTGAAGGGCAGATCAGCTTAAGAAATAAAATATCAGGGACTATTTTACAAATTGAAAAAGGCAAACTCCTTAGTAAGGTTTGCATCCAATGTGAGATCGGACAACTAAGATCTATTATAACGTCCAATGCTGTGCTTAATATGAACCTTGAAGTTGGCGATAAAGTCATCGGAATGATTAAAACCAATGAAGTAACGTTATCACCTATTGAAGATGCTATAATAATTATGGAGTCTTGATGGATTGGTCACCGCTCATACTTACATTTAAACTATCGTTAGTTACAACGATTATTCTATTGTTTATTTCAATTCCATTGGCCAATTGGCTGGCTTTTTCTAAATCCAAAATCAAACCCATTATAGAGACATTAGTATCTATGCCATTGGTATTGCCGCCTACTGTTTTGGGTTTTTATTTGCTCATAGCATTCAGCCCTTCACATACATTTGGAAAGTGGTTAGATCAATCGATAGGGTTGAATATGATCTTTTCTTTTGAAGGATTAGTGTTTGCGTCAGTTATATACAGTTTGCCATTTATGGTACACCCGATTCAATCTGGACTTTCTAATTTGTCTCAAGGATTAAAAGATGCTTCCTATGTACTAGGTAAGTCTAAAAGAGAAACACTGCTTAGAGTATTATTGCCTAATATTAAACCATCTATATTATCAGGTGTCGTTCTTGCCTTTGCACATACGATTGGAGAATTTGGTGTAGTACTGATGATTGGCGGTAATATACCTGGCGAGACCAGGGTAGCATCGATAGCTATATATGATGAAGTAGAAGCCTTGAACTATAGTGCTGCCAATACATATTCGCTCATATTGTTTGTGATTACATTCTGCATTTTATTTGGAGTATATGTGATCAATGGAGGTTATATCAAAAGATTCTGGGGATGATAAAGATAGACCTTCATAAAAAGTTAGACGGATCTTCTGGCCCCATACTGCTTAATCTTCAATTGGAGATTGAGCGCGGAACCTTCTTGTCTATATATGGACCATCTGGGGCAGGGAAGACATCAATATTAAAAATGCTTGCTGGATTGATGAAGCCCGATAAAGGAGAAGTCTTCCTAGATCCCATCATGTGGTATAACTCTGATGCCTTAGTCGATCTGCCACCACAAAAGAGAAATGTGGGTATTGTCTTTCAAGACTACACATTGTTTCCCAATATGACTGTTATTGAAAATCTTAAGTATGCTTTACGAAAGATAGATGATTCTTCTATCATCAACGAACTTGTAGAGATCATGGATATCGGAAACTTGAAGGATGCTCATCCTAATCGACTCTCAGGTGGCCAAAAACAAAGAGTGGCTCTGGCCAGAGCATTGGTACAAAAACCTCAATTATTATTATTAGATGAACCACTGTCAGCCTTGGATCAAGATATGCGTTCTAAGTTGCAAGATTACATCATGCAAGCTCATAAGACCTATGGCTTGACCACTATCGTCGTTAGTCATGATGTTGCTGAGATATTTAAGATGTGTGATGAGGCGATAATCCTTGAAGAAGGTAAAGTGTTAAAAAGGGGAAAACCTATAGATGTATTTTCGAAAAGTACCGAGAGCGGTAAATTTCAATTTACTGGAGAAGTTGTAACCATGGTTGAACAGGACTTTATGCTCATCATATCTATCTTAATAGGCAATGATATAGTGAAAGTCATCAGTTCAAGAGATGAAATAGAAGCACTGAAAATAGGCGATCGAGTTTTGGTCGCCTCTAAAGCATTCAATCCAATAATAAAGATTCTTTAGACTCGTAACCTTAAGATTTGCTTAAGTTTTGGTAGGTGATAAACACCTATAATTTGCATTACCTTGCAGGCTTAAAATTAAATCTCTTATGTTATATAGATTAATTGGTGTCTTGAGTCTCGTGGGTCTAATGATGTCTTGTGCTACAAGCCAAGATATGATAGCAACAAGTGACCATAAGACAAGTGAAAAGTTGCCTTATGCTTCAATCCCAGATTACCCAGAGGCATATACAACAGGTGGCGTATTGGGCCGAACCATAGATGCTTTAGGATTCAGATATTATTGGGCTACAGAGGGACTGAGAGATGAAGACATGACATACGAACCGGGAGGAGATAATCGAACTACAGGTGAAGTATTGACCCATCTGTATAGGTTGTCAGAGACTATAGTTAATGCACCACTCGGTAAGCCAAATGTCAGACCTGCAATCGACGCTCCTGAAAATTGGGAGGATAAGAGAAGACAGACTTTGCTTAACTTAAAAAAAGCGAGTGACCTTCTAAAAGCAAGTAGTCAATCAGAAATATCTGCTTATCAAGTAACATTCAAGCGTGGCGAAAATGAATTTTCTTCGAGCTATTGGCACATGATTAACGGCCCGATTACAGATGCTATATATCATGTTGGCCAGATTACTTCTTACAGAAGATCTTCAGGCAATCCTATTAATCCAACGGTTAATGTTTTTATGGGTACGGCTGGGGAGAATTAGATGAAATATTGATGAGTTAATTAGGCGATGTGATGATTCGCTGATGAGCAGATTACACGTTGTGACAATGTCTCAGCAGGGAGATGTGGTTGAACTTATTATCTTAGAGTAGTTACAATCTAAAATTACTTAAAGATGAGATATCTACTTATCATATTCTTCGCTGCAGTTTTCACTTCTTCTTTTAGCCCCTATCGGATCGTTTTAAATGATGATACAAGGTCTGAGATTGATGGTGCATGGCGTTCAATGGCGTATGACTCTGTCGGTAATCAATTAAGTATAGTAAGTATAGTGGCTGATGGATATATAAGTATATCCACATACAGTGTTGATCGGAGAGAATTCATAGGCACACATGGTGGTACTTATGATTATAATGGCAAAAAAGCTATTTATAAAACTGAGTTTAATAGCATGAATCCAGAACTAGTTGGGACAACAGAAGAAGTAAAAATTGAAAGGCAGGGAGATCAACTTTTTATAAATGAAGGGGTAGTTCCATGGTCGAGAATTGATGATGGATCTCCTGGTGATTTGCATGGTGCTTGGTTTATCACTGGTCGCAAGCGTAACGGTGAACTGTCATATAGAAAACCAGGTGCCAGAAGAACGATGAAAATATTATCTGGGACAAGGTTTCAATGGATTGCCTTCAATGATGAAACGAAGCAGTTCATGGGTACTGGAGGTGGTACTTATACCACTGAAGATGGTAGATATACAGAAAACATAGAATTCTTTTCTAGGGATAGTAGTAGAGTAGGGGCATCTTTGGGCTTCGATTATAAATTAGAAGAAGGAGACTGGCACCACAGTGGATTAAGCAGTAAAGGAAAGCCAATATATGAGATATGGTCTCTTCCATCTAAGGCTTTTGCAGAAGATTAGATTGCTATAGAACAATTAGAAATGCCGTTATGATTTGTTTGCGTTTTCTCGTTTTTTTAATTGTGATATTGTCGTTCAGTTGTAACGAGCCTGAAGAGATTACATCACCCCCCAACGTTATAATTGTCTTCACAGATGATCAAGGTTATCAAGATCTGGGTTGCTTTGGTTCGCCAGATATTAAGACACCTTATATAGATCAACTAGCTAAAGATGGTGTGATGCTCACAGACTTCTCTGTAGCACAACCAGTATGTTCTGCATCTCGAGCTGCCTTACTCACGGGTTGCTATCCTAATAGAATAGGTGTGCATGCTGCTCTGATGCCGCAGTCTAAAAACGGATTAAACCAGTCTGAAACAACTATAGCTGAGATGCTCAATGCAGAAGGTTATGCCACTGCGATATATGGGAAATGGCATCTTGGTAACATGGGACAATTCAGTCCGCTGAATCATGGATTTGATGAATTCTATGGCATCCCTTATTCTAATGATATGTGGCCAAGCCATCCGAGACAAGGAGATTGGTTTGACTTTCCTCCGTTGCCGCTTTATGACGGTGATGTTCCGATTGACTCCCTCGATGATCAAAGTAATCTAACTAAAGATATCACAGTGAAAGCTGTTGATTTTATAAATAGAAATAAGGATAATCCATTCTTTTTGTATGTGCCTCATCCCCAGCCTCATGTTCCTCTTTTTGTGTCTGACCAATTTAAAGGAAAATCTGAACGAGGATTGTATGGTGATGTGATAATGGAGATAGATTGGTCGGTAGGACAGATCGTAAAGGCTCTTGATCATAATGGCCTTACTGATAACACGATTGTAATATTTACTTCCGACAATGGTCCGTGGCTTTCTTATGGTGATCACGGTGGATCAGCAGGGCCTCTGCGAGAAGGGAAAGGTACCAACTGGGAAGGTGGCGTTAAAGAACCATTTATCATAAAATACCCCGATGAACTTACAGCAGGTAAGACATATGATACACCTGTCATGAGTATAGACATCTTGCCTACTATTGCAAACTTGACAGGAGCTAAGTTGCCATCCTTGGCTATTGATGGCCTTGATGTCTTGGATATATTAAAAGGAACATCTTCTGAGAGCCCACATGAAGCTTTCTATTATTACTATAACAGAAATGAACTTTGGGCAGTCCGCCAAGGTGATTGGAAGCTATACTTTCCGCATTCCTACAACTCTCTTAATGGTAGAGAAGGCGGCACTGAAGGATTGCCTATTAACTATGAAAGAGTAACTTTAGAAGAAGCCGAACTTTATAATTTGCATGAAGATCAAGGAGAACGACATAATGTCTATGATGATCACCCAGAAATTGTAAAAATGTTGAAATCACTTGCAGATAAAAAGAGATTAGAACTAGGAGATGCGCTTAATGACATAGTGGGTAGCGGATTGAGAGAAGCTGGTTTGATAGAGTGATGAGTATGCTTATGTTTCTTCGACTCTAGGGCAACAGAGTGGATGAGGCTATTTATGAGTTTACATATGTTTCTAATTATGAAGATTTCTCAGCTTGGCTCGAAATGATAATTGGAATCCTTATGTCCCTTCGACCGAAGTGTAACGCAGCGGAGATGGCTATTAATGAGTTGGCACAAGATTCTAATATAGACTTTTTAAGTTTTACTCTCATAAAAAGATTTCTCGGCTTCACTCGAAATGATAAACCCGTTCGAAATGATAAGTATGGCGAATAATTAGCTCACTCGTAATAATCAGAATCATAAAATTGAGCATTAAGTATTGACCACTTTGGGTTCATGGTTGCTATGAGATTTTCTTTCTTTTTTCTGCTCCATCTTTTGATTTGTTTTTCTCGTGCGATGGCATTGTTAATATATTTGAATTGTTCATAGTAGATCAATTGATTGCAATAATGGCGTCCAGCAAAAGTCTTGAATTTGCCTTTGTTTTCTGTGTGTTCTTTAATACGTCGAGTTAGATTATTAGTAACACCGACATATAGTGTTGTCTTTCCTGGATTAGTTAAGATGTATATGAAGTATATGTGTTGGCCCACTTATTTCAGGATATTTTTCTTATGTCCCTTCGACCGTAGTGCAACAGTGGAGAAGGCTATTAATGAGTTGGCACAAGATTCTAATATGTACTTGTTATGTGTTACTCGCATAAAAATATTTCTCGGCTACGCTCGAAATGATAAAAAAAGGGCTTGATGCATCAAGCCCTTTTTTTATCATTCTAATTCCCCGAAATCTCTGGTATATCCTGTCCTTGTATATAAGGTGCACCCATTCTAATAAGTGCTTGTTCTATCTTGTCAATTGTATTAGTCAATTGAGTAAGTTCTGTCTTGATCATACCAAATTCCTTCTTTGCCAGCGCAAATTGTTCTCTGTGCATTTTAGTGGGACCATAAGAAGAACCTGCTCCTCTGCGTGCAACAGAGAGTCTAGATTGTAAAGTAGGATTAGACCTTTCTCCGATCTCATCTTTTATAGGATCACCATTAAGTCTGATGTTCAATTGCTTTAGCGTTTTACTAGCATTGCGTATATCCATCAATGCTGATCCCGTATCTCCTGAAGTACGAGAAAGTGCAGTCTTTAGAGCTCCTAACTTTTGTTCTGCATGATTGATATTATAACTTACTGCGGACATGGCGCCTGTCATATCACCTAACTCCATGCGATAATCATGTGTAGCTGCCATAGGCTGATTGGGCAGCGCACCTTTTATTATTGACTTCACATCAAATGATTGTGGGGCGCCAAGAGCAGTTATCTCTCCTTTGTATTCTTTGCTCATGCTAACCGTATATGTGCCAGGTATAACAGAGTAACCCCTGTTCCACCAACCTCTTCCTCCGCCGCCGCTACGACTTTGTAAAGGGATACCTCTTTTAGAACTATGTGTTAAGTCCCAATTGGATCTGTGTATTCCTTTTTTGTATTTTCCTGCTATGCGATTGATGATGGTTCCATTTACGTCAGTGATCGTCAACCATAATTTAGGCATCTCTTCTTCTTGCTCGGCTAAGAGTTCATCCCAACCTGGAAAAGGAACATCTTGATTATTTTTCGCTAGATCTTTTTCTTTCTTTTTACGCTGAGACTTCATGCCCTTCACTTCATCATTGATGTGATAAGTGAAAACAGCACCATATGCTGGATTCTTGGCTTGATAGATTGCGGCACCTTGATTGCCGATCAATGAACGCTGATTAAATTGTAAAGCATCTTTCACGGGGTACAACGCAGCCACTTCATTCATGCTTTGAGCTGACATTTGCCTTAGAGCGCTATAGTCATCAAGTATAAAAAAACCTCTACCAAAAGATGCTGCTACCAAATCATTCTCTCTCCGCTGAATAGTTATATCTCTAAGTGAGATCGTAGGCAGCCCGCTGCTTAACTTCATCCAAGAGTCGGCGCCATCCATAGATACATAAACTCCTCTTTCTGTAGCGGCAAACATCAGATCTGGAGATACATGATCCTGGACTGTACGCCAGATGAGATTAGCATCTTCAAGGCCTTTAGTAACACTTCGCCAAGTTCTTCCAGCATCTGTGCTCTTCGCAAGGTATGGCTTGAAGTCACCAGTCTTGTGATTGTCGAGTGCTATGTAGACTGTCTTGGCATCATGAAGATCTGCTCGTATGTCATTGACAAATGCTGTTGCTGGTACTCCAGGTATAGCGCTAACCATCATTTTTCTCCAAGTTGTTCCGCCATCTTCAGTGACCTGTACGATACCATCATCGGTGCCTGCATATATCAACCCTTCTTGTACTGGTGATTCTGAAAGTGATGAGATGGTATTGTAATTAGACATAGCACCAACGTCCCATGGGCTATCCCAACTTTGTACTCTGCCCATAATGGGGAGTGCTATGCGCTCTTCGTCTTTCGTTAAATCATCGGAGATTGCTGTCCAACTATCTCCACGGTTATCTGACTTCCAAACTCGCTGTGATGCAAAATACAGCCTTGCTGGATTATGTGGACTTACAACGATTGGAGCATCCCAATTGTATCTTTCATAATCTTCACCTTCCCCTGCTTGTGGCTGTATAAATATGGTCTCTCCTGTCAAGCGATCGATACGATGCATGCCTCCTTGTTGGGTTTCCGCATAGAAGATATCAGGATTGCCAGGTTCTGTAGCTGATTGATGACCGTCTGCTCCCAGAGTCTTATACCAATG
>CAZRXJ010000005.1:0-15979 GCA_964604025.1 uncultured Saprospiraceae bacterium
ATAGATGATGGTTCAACAGACAACTCTTTTGATATAATTAGAGACTATGCTCTTAAGGATTCGCGCATTAAGCTATTGCAACATCCCAAAAATTCAAACTTAGGAAGAAGTGTATCACGCAATCTAGGAATAAAAAGTTCTTCCTCTGATTGGATAACATTCTGTGATGCCGATGATTATTATAATCCTCATAGATTCAAGAGCTTTTTATCACTTGATATTAGCAATATAGATGGCACCCATGAAGCCGTACAATCTATATATTCAGGAGAGTCAATAAAGGAGAGTCAAGCTGAAATAACTTCTTTTTCAAATGATTATAACGATCCCAAAAAATTACAAAGCTGTCTAATTTCTAACCGCGAAGAACGCATATCAATCATCAGTCTTATAATTAGAAAATCAAAAATAAAAGAAGTTGGATACTTTGATGAAGGATTAGAGATTGGAGAGGATACCGACCTAATATGGAGAATAGCAGGTATAAGTACGTTACGCTATATTGATCAAGATTCTCCTAAAGTGATGCGACAAGTGCATAGTAACAACACGTATCAGAACAAAGAGTTAATTAGAAAAGGACGCGTATTGTTCTATAAAAAATGGTTTGATAAAATGAATGAGGAGCATTTTTCTAAGGAAGCAGAACTTAGAATTATAGAGTCATATGATTTTTACAATAAGCATAAATTGCGTTCTATAAAAAACAAAATAGGAAAGCTACTCAGTTGATTTTTTTATATAGTAGAAGTAACAAATTTGGCTAAGAACATCCCGAACAATATTGAGAACACACCAGCTACTATACTTGCAGTCATATGGATGATAGCTGCGTTAATTTGATTACCATGATAAAGTTGAACAAGCTCAGCACTGAACGTTGAAAAGGTACTGAATCCGCCACAAAATCCAGTCATCAAAAGTAGGCGTTGCTCGCTTTTTAAAATTCCTTCAGCGTTCATACCAATCAGAACACCTAAGATGATACAACTTATAATATTTGCGCTAAGCGTACCATAGTGTATTTGAGATAATGGCCATAACTTAGTGACACCATATCTACAGATACTTCCTAAGCCTCCTCCGATGAAGACATAGAAAAGCAAATTCATGGTTCAGTACGTAGGACATCTCTTCCCTTGAGATAGATGCTGAGATGGATACACTGAGTGAGGCAAAGTGCGATAGCAAGAGATATAATGAGAAATAATGTTGGATTCAAACTTTGTAATTGTAATGCCAGCATCAAAAATCCCGTATTGACAACAAGTAACAAAGATGTAGACTGCATATGACTCAAGCCAGACTGCAATAGCAAATGATGTATATGATTTTTGTCTGGTTGAAAAGGTGATTTGCCATTGACTAATCTTTGAATAAAAACCCTTGTCGTATCAAAGGCAGGAAGTATGAACAATCCTATCGCAATCGTAGTCACTGATGTAAATGAAGGAATTGCTGCTGATGCATCTACCTCCATAAATTGTATAACTAACACGGTACACATAGTACCCAATACAAGTGAACCCGTATCGCCCATAAAAATCTTAGAGGGAGAGATATTATACTTCAAAAATGCTAAAGTGGCTCCTGCTGTTGTAATCGCAAGAATGGCAAATGCCGCTTCCCCTATGAAGAAAAACCACGTACCAATGACAGATAAGACGAGTATACTTATGCTCCCACACAAGGCATCTATCCCATCGATTAGATTAAATGAGTTGATAAGAAATATAAATACTACCGTCGTCAACAATATGCTCATCATCTGTGGTAACTCATATATACCAAAGAGACCATGAAGACTTGTTAACTTAATCTCTGCACAAAATATAATGAGTGCCACTCCAAGTAGTTGACCGACGAACTTAGCTGCAGGAGTAAGCGGATCTAGATCATCTCTTGCGCCAACTAAGAAAATAATCGTTAAGGCGGCAAATATGTATCTGATCTGATCCATATTCTCAGAAGGAATAAAAAGTAGCGAAATCAATACACAACTCAGAAATATGCCTACTCCCCCAAATGATGGTGTCACATAAGTGTGGGCTTTGCGCTCAGATGGCGCATCCACTATCCCCCGTCTTATAGCAATCCTAATGATGCTTGGCATCGCGAGATAGCAAACAAGAAATGCCATAAAAAATGAGGCAACTAATTCGATGACAGAAGTGTCCAGATCTGTAATTATTCTTTCCGAGCACTAATGTAAAGAAATATTATAATAAATTTTAATATTTAAAGCCCTCTGCAACACAATATCATATACATAGACAATTTGTAATATGTTAATATCACATATGTTAGAGTTCGCACAAATGCCCGTTCTCCTTGATCCAACGTTCATGCTTCTTATATGACGGCATCACCTTAGCTACTATAGCCCAATATTCTGGCGAATGATTCATCTCTATACGATGTGATAACTCATGAACAAATATATAGTCCTGAACGTCTGCTGGAGCTAGTAGTGTCTTAGTAGAGATATTAATATTGCCTGTACTCGAACAGCTACCCCAATTAGAAGAGTTATTCTTGATCTTCACACCCTTGATGGGTTGCTTAAAGTAGTGATTGTTGATATCCATGATCCGCTTAGTGACACGAGGGAGCTGATCCTTGGCGATCAATCGTGACATCAATGTTCTTATCGTCTTAGCACTTATCCCTTCAGGTAGCGTATCATTCATATTAAGATGCATCACATTACCAATGAGTTTACCAGCTGAGGTAGATCTCTTAGAGCTCATGATCTCAAGTACATAATCTTTGAATGGAGTATGTACGATATGTCCATTGACATAATCCGTAACCTTGAATCTTTGTATGATATCAGGTCTTTCTAAAACTTGCTTTTTAAGCCATTGCATCGCCCACGATCGATAAGATTGATCCATGATTTTGGCTCCCATCTTTGGTATCCGGATATTCACGCCTTTTTGTGTGATTGATATCCGATTGTTGTATCTGCGCTCTTTGTATATGTAGACAGGGATTTCTATGCCGTCCACATTCCATATCTCTTTAAGCGCTTTAGCCATGCACCTCTAGGTATTTGACTTTTCAAATTCAGTCATTACATCAACCAACTTCTGCACACCTTCTAATTTCATTGCATTGTATATCGATGCTCTAAAGCCACCTACTGATCTATGTCCTTTTACGCCATTACACCCTGCAGCTGCGCAAGCATCTAAAAACGCAGGAGCCAATTCTTCATTTTTAATGAGAAATACTACATTCATTTTCGAACGATCTTCAACTTTCGCACGACCATAGAATAACTCACTTTTATCAAGTGCTGCATATATTAGGTCAGCCTTAGCTGTATTGTGTTCATCAATCTTATCTACACCTCCATTATTCTTAATCCATCTCATCGTCAACATACTTACGTAAATGGGGAATACAGGAGGAGTATTGAACATCGACTGCTTGCCGATATGGGTATTATAATTGAGCATTGTAGGAACCTTTCTTGCTGGCTTGGCTACAAAATCCTTATTAACTATTGCCATTGTTACACCAGATGGACCCATGTTCTTTTGTGCACCGGCATAAACAATCCCAAACTTTGAAATATCAAGAGAGCGACTAAAAATATCTGATGACATATCAGCAACAATAGGAACGCCCACTTCTGGGAAAGACTGAAATTGAGTACCAAATATGGTATTGTTACTTGTCAGATGAACATACTTAACATCACTGGGGACGGCATATCCTTTGGGGATATAGTTATATCCATCTTCTTTGCTACTGGCTATGATATTGATATTACCAAAAAGCTCCGCTTCCTTGATAGCTTTTGCAGACCATGTACCTGTGTCTATGTAAGCCACTGTTTCTCCTTCACCTAAAAGGTTCATAGCTGACATCATGAATTGTGAGCTGGCACCTCCTTGTAAGAACAATACCTCATACCCTTCAGGCACATTTAACAACTCTTTAGCAAGAGCGATAGCTTCATCCATTACAGCTTGAAACTCTTTAGATCTATGCGAGATCTCCAATATGCTCAACCCAATTCCGTTAAAATCTTTGACCGCCTCTGATGCTTCCGCAAACACCTCTTGTGGAAGAATAGCAGGTCCTGCACTAAAATTATACACTTTCAAATCTTTACTTTTCTAATGATGAACGACAAAAAATTACCTTAATTTATACCTCATGTCTTTAAAGGCGATTGCAAAAGTACATTACACTTTATAATAATGTGACTCCTATGAAGGAAAAGTAACGAGTGGAACGCCAGTCATTAACTTTGGCTGCCCTACATTCATAAGAGCTAATATTGTTGGTGCTACATCAGCTAATTTGCCATCCACTATCTGCACATCTTGCTTGTGCTTATCAACATATATGACTGGTACCAGATTAGTAGTATGAGCTGTATGAGGAGAACCATCTTCATTTCTCATGATATCTGCATTGCCATGATCTGCAATGATTATAATCTCATAATCCTTATCCAATGCCGTTGTTACTAATCTTTCAAGACATTGATCAACTGTTGCGCATGCCTTTTTTGCTGCATCAAAATCTCCAGTATGTCCTACCATATCAGCATTAGCATAATTCAGACATATAAAGTCTGGAGCATTATCAGTAATGCGATCACATATAGCTTCTGTTACTCCTATAGCTGACATCTCAGGAGCAAGATCATATGTCGCCACTTTAGGCGAAGGCATCATGATTCTTTCTTCTCCTGGAAAAGGTTCTTCTCTTCCGCCATTAAAGAAAAAAGTAACATGTGGATATTTTTCCGTTTCTGCGATTCTTACTTGACTCAATCCTGCACGACTGATTGTTTCGCCTATCGTCTCTCGAAGGTCATCTTTTTCATAAACTACCTTGATATCATTAAAACTCTGATCATAGTTAGTCATTGTAACCATGTAAAGAGAAAGCTTCTTAAGATTATGTGGTTCAAAGTCCTCTTGGGTCAATGCCCTAACTATTTGCCTTGGTCTATCAGTTCGATAATTAAAGAAAAAAACGGCATCGTCTGGTTTGATCAGGCCATCTCGATTTATAATAATGGGATCGATAAATTCATCCGATATTCCTTCTTTGTAAGAGGTCTTTAGGGCCTGTATAGGGTCATCTGATTTTATACCTTCTCCATTAACTATTAAGTCATATGCTTTCTTAATACGCTCCCACCTAAGATCTCTGTCCATAGCATAGTAACGTCCGATGAGGGTGGCAATCTTTACAGGAGTATCTATGATCTTGTCTTGGAGAGCCGCAACATATCGCGCTCCTCCGTTAGGATCAGTATCTCTACCATCCATAAAGGCATGTATGTAGATATCCTTGATACCCGCATCCGATAGAATAAGACATAGTGTCTTAAGATGATCAATATGCGAATGAACACCACCATCTGACAAGAGCCCCATAAGATGTATCGGTTTCTGATGGCGTCTTGCATAGTCAATGAGCTCCTGGATGGCCGGCATACTCTTAAGGGTATCTTCTTTTATAGCTTTATTGATGCGAGCCAACTCCTGATATACAATACGCCCAGCACCGATATTGAGATGTCCTACTTCACTATTACCCATCTGTCCTTCTGGCAAGCCAACTTCTTCTCCAAAGGTTGTTAATAATGCATTGGGATGATCATTCATCAATGAGTCAAAAAATGGTGTTTCTCCTTTGTTGATTGCATCAACTTCAGGTCGATTGCCCAGTCCCCAGCCATCTAAAATGACCAATAATGACTTTTTAGTATCCATATTCCTTTTCCTATAAATGACACTTCAAAGATAACACAACTAGCATCTCACATAGTATTATTGGATACTAATGCAATATTTGGCATAAGCCTTGTCGTTTATACTTCCATATTTTCTAAAGCAAACCGTCAGGCCTATAAGAAGCATCTTTTACGATTACCGTTAAGCGGATTATTATTTAACTAAAGTCGTAAGTATGTTAATCTTCAGTGCTTTATCATTATTAGTAGCCTTTCCTATATCTCAAGAAGCTTATACTAGCTACCAAGAACTATCCAATCAACTTGAGCAACGGATTGAGTGGATTGACGATAACGGAAGTGTTAATGTGAGTAGAGCTAAAGCTCAACAGATGCTCTCCGATTTAACAATTGGGGTAGATCAACAATCCTATTCTGTGCGACATAGTAGCGATTGGAAAAAAGACAAATGCTTCAAAATCATCCAAATAAACCATGCTAATAAAAGATATAGAGTGTTTTTTCAATGTGCCAGGAAAAACAATCGTGATGTCGTAACAAAGGTTAAAATCTCACAATTATAACGGCAATCGATTATGACTTCTCAAGTACACCTATACTGAATAAAGCAAAATCATATTTGACGGGATCATCACTATCCATATGTCTTAATTGCGCAGTAAGTTCTTCGACTGCTTGCCAATCAGATTTGTTTCTTTCTAATAGACCTAAAGAATGAGATATTTTGAATACATGTACATCTAAAGGAATCATCAATTGACTTGGCGCAATTGAATCCCAAAGACCAAAATCAACCCCTTTATTATCACGTCGCACCATCCATCTTAGGAACATGTTGAGTCTCTTGCAAGCACTGTGTCTTGCTGGAGTGCTCACATGTTTGCGTGTCCTTTCCATCTTATCAGGAAGTGAAAAAAACTGGTGATGAAAATTGATAAGCATCGATCTCACATTTGCAGATTCTCGTATATCAAATGCTTCTTCTAAAGATGTATGATGGGCGTAAAAGTCCTTGAAAAATGAAATAAAATAAAGTGTATCATCTGGCTGGAAAGTGCGATGCTTGAATGTTAATAGTGCTTTTAAATCACTGTCTTTATGGTTAATCATAAAGTCGTATGGCGCATGATCCATAAGACTCATCAATTCATTTGCCTTATTTATAATCGTCTTTCTTTGACCCCATGACAACATAGCTGTCCAAAAAGCAGCTATCTCAATATCTTGTAATTTGGAAAATTGATGAGGTATAGAGATTGGATCATTTTCTATGAACGATGTCTGGTTGTACAACTCAACCTTTTGATCCAGTAATATTTTTATCTCTTGAAGAGAAGGTTTAGTCAAGTGTCTGCTTGATTTCTACTATTTCGTATGACTCTATGACATCATCGATCTTGATATCATTGAAGTTTTTGACCAGGATACCACACTCTAAGCCGTTCTTAACTTCTTTCACATCGTCCTTAAATCTTTTCAAAGTACCGATCTCACCTTTAACTCCTTCTTTAGTGGGATAGATGACGATACCATCTCTGATCACTCGCACATAATTATTACGAGTTACAATACCACTTTGTACAAGACATCCTGCTATCGTACCAACCTTACTAATCTTAAAAACTTCACGGACAGTTGCCTCTCCTTTGACTCTTTCTTCTTTAGTAGGTTCCAACATACCTTCTATGGCAGATCTGATCTCATCGATCGCTTCATAGATTATAGAATATGTCTTGATCTGCACTCCTTCTTTCTCCGCAAGATTACGTGCGGTACTTGAAGGCCTCACTTGAAATCCTATAATGATAGCATCTGATGCAGATGCTAATAATATATCTGATTCCGCGATCGCTCCTACAGCTTTATGTATCACATTAACTTGTACACTTTCTATAGATTGTTTGATCAATGAATCCGACAATGCCTCTACTGAACCATCTACATCACCCTTGATGATTAGATTGAGTTCTTTAAAGCTGCCAAGCGCAAGTCGACGGCCGATCTCATCCAGACTGATTCGCTTACTTGCTCTATTGGTTTGCTCTCTTGCTATCTGTTGTCTCTTAGAAGCTATCTGTCTTGCTTCTTGGTCACTGTCTACTTCCTTGAATTTTTCACCTGCTTGAGGAGCACCATTTAGACCTAATAAAAGTACCGGTGTCGATGGTCCAGCTTCTTTTATTCGAGATCCTTTCTCATTGAACATCGCTTTTACCTTCCCAGAATACTCACCTGCAACAATTACATCTCCGATGTTAAGTGTTCCATTTTGGACGAGCATTTTGGTAGAATAACCACGACCCTTATCAAGTGAAGCTTCTATAACGGTACCAAGCGCGTTTCTATTTGGATTAGCTTTTAAGTCAAGTACTTCAGATTCGAGTGCTACTTTTTCAAGTAACTCTTCTATCCCTAAACCAGTCTTTGCGGATATATCTTGAGATTGGTGTGTTCCACCCCATTCTTCTACCAAGATTTTCATCCCACTTAACTCTTCTTTTATCTTATTAGGGTTAGAGCCGTCTTTGTCAATCTTATTAATGGCAAATACCATTGGGACTCCTGCTGCTTGTGCATGACTGATGGCCTCCTTCGTTTGAGGCATGATGCGATCATCTGCAGCGATAATAATGATGGCTACATCTGTCACTTTCGCACCTCTTGCTCTCATCGCGGTAAATGCCTCGTGACCTGGTGTATCTAAGAAGGTTATTCTTTTGTCTTTGACTTTCACTTCATAGGCTCCGATGTGTTGGGTGATTCCACCTGCTTCACCATCAGCTACATTGGCACTTCTGATATAATCTAAGAGCGATGTCTTACCGTGATCAACGTGTCCCATCACAGTGACAATAGGTGATCTAGGTTTTAAGTCAGCTGGATCATCTTCCTCTTCTTCTTCTTCTTCGTTGACTTCTTCGGCACTGATGAACTCGATATCTTTGTTATACTCAGCAGCGACTAATTCAATAATCTCAGCATCTAGTCTCTGATTGATAGATACGATCACACCCATGTTCATACAAGTCATGATAATATCTGTCGGTTGAAGATCAAGTAAGCCAGCGAGTTCTGAAACTGAGATAAACTCAGTAAGTTGAATCTTCTGATGCTCAGCTAAGCGTTCTTCTATCTCAGCTTTTTCTTTTTTGGTATCCCTATTATCTCTACGGATTTTCTGACGTTTATTGCTCTTGCCACCAGAGATCCTTGCCATTGTGGCTTTGATCTTATCTTCTATTTCCTTTGCTGAGACTTGCTTTACTTCATCTCTCTTTCTACCGCCAGTTGTACCTTTTTTATTTCTATCTCCACCTCTGAAGTTATCAGCGGTTATTTTTTTGCGTTTTCTCTTTCGTTTAGGCCTGTTATCTACCTTAGAAGCCTTAGGTGCTGCTTCTTTTTCCTTCTTGGGTTTTTCAGCCAATTTAGAGGCATCAATTTTGCCCATGATTTTTAAGCCTTGCAGTTGTGGTGTTTTAGCTCTTACCATTTCTTCTGGTACAGCTTCTGAAGGAGTCTCTGCCTTCTTATCACTACTGGCTTTAGGCTTTGGCGAAGTCTCTGGCTTAGCCTTCTCTTTACTAACAACTTCTTTTTTCTTAAGGTCGATTTTGTCAACAACCTTAATCCCTATCTTAGGTTTTGAAGCTTCAACAATCTCTTCTTTTACTTCTGGCTCGCTCTTAACTTCTGCTACAATTTCTTCTTTGACCTCTGGCTCAGGTGCAGGTTCTGGTTTTACTTCAACTACCGGCGGTGGTGGTGGAGGCGGTGGCGGAGCCTTAACCACAACCGGCTCTTCTTGAGGAAGTCGTGTTCCTATGACCAGTTTATCAGCCTTCTCTTTTTCTTCCATGGAGTTGCTATACTCCTGAAGCAGAAGTGCATACATCTCATCGTCGATCTTGGCAGTGGGTTTATTTTCTACAACAAAACCATTGTTACCTAAGTATTCCACTATGGTAGCAGTCCCAACATTTAATTCCTTGGCTATTTTCACCAATCGTTTTGCCATATAATCTTTCTGCGTTATCTACCAGATGTTATTACACATCTTCTTTATAGTCTAATTTTATTCTTCAAATTCTGCGCTCAATACTTTAAGCACATCCTGAATTGTCTCTTCTTCTAAGTCAGTTCTTCGATTCAGTTCCTCTACACTTAAGTTTAGAACACTTCTTGCAGAGTCACAACCGATGTTTTTCAATTCATCGATAATCCACTCTTCGATCTCATCTGCAAATTCATCTAAATCTACATCGTCTATCTCTTCATCTGTATCTCTATATACATCGATCTCAAATCCTGTCAATCGACTGGCCAACTTGATGTTAGATCCTCCTCTACCTATCGCTAAAGAAACCTGATCTGGTTTTAGAAATACAGACGCTGTCATCTGTTCTTGATCCAGATTAATACTTGTAATTTTAGCAGGTGTCAATGATCGCTGTATGAATAAATTGATGTTAGTTGTAAAATTAACGATATCAATATTTTCATTACGTAGTTCTCTCACGATACCATGGATACGTGAACCTTTCATACCCACACATGCGCCTACTGGATCGATCCTATCGTCATAAGATTCTACCGCCACTTTTGCTCTTTCTCCTGGTATTCTTACTATATTCTTAATGGTGATTAAGCCATCTTCTATCTCCGGTACTTCTTGCTCCATTAACTTTGCAAGAAATGTATTGTCTGTTCTTGAGACGATGACGGCTGGATTGTTATTACGCATATCAACACGTTTGATAACACCTCTAACCATATCTCCTTTTCTGAAAAAATCTCCTTTGATTGTTTCATTTCGCGGAAGCACTAATTCATTACCTGTAACATCATCAAGAATCAACACTTCACGCTTCAATATCTGATGTACTTCACCAAGTACGATATCACCCACTCGCTCAGAGTAACTCTTGTAGATCTCATCTTTCTCCAACTCCATGATCCTACTGACAAGAGTCTGTCTTGCAGCCATCACAGATCTTCTACCGAACTCATCGAGTTGTAATTGCTCATAGCACTCTTCACCTATCTCATAATCTTCATCGATATCAACTGCATCAGTTATTGATATTTGTGCTCGGTCATCGGTCACCTCACCATCTGGTACAATCTCTCTCACACGCCATATCTCAAGATCACCATTGGTCGTATTGACAATTACATCAAAATTGTCGTCAGTACCATATTTCTTCTTAATAAGCGTCCTAAAAACATCTTCTAGTACCCTCACCATAGTCGGGCGATCTATGTTCTTACCCGCTTTGAATTCCGAAAAAGTTTCAATTAAGTTCATTCAACCTTTATTTAAAACTCACAAGGATTTTTGTTTCTTTAATATCATCATAAGAAATCGTCTTCGATTCTTTACTCTTTAGTGTTAATGTGATGGCGGACTTGTCAACAGCTTCGAGCTTTCCCTCTACTATCTCATCACTTGACAACTTGACTGATGCTGTGCGGCCAATATTTTTAACATATTGGCGGTGCAACTTCAGCGGATTATCAATGCCAGGGGATGATACATCAAGTGTATACTTTTCTGGCATCCATCCATTTTCTTCAATATGATGCTCGAGAAATCGACTTGTCTTACGACACATATCAATCGTCAATCGATCATCAGCATCAATATATACTACCAGCTTATTATCTGGTAAACGTTGAACTGAGACCAAAAAACAACTCGACAAATCTTCTTCTTCAAATCGTTCATTGAGCACTTCTGCTATGCGATTCTCCACCATAAAATAACATTGTATAAAAAAAGGGAACAATTCGTTCCCTCTAAGCTTCTAATCGGAGTGCAAATATATAATAAATATCCCTATAAACTGACGTAATACCAGCGATTCAGCAGCATAATGCCAAATACCTGAACTACTCAAAACCAATAAAGCTTTAAGGCATAACTTTAAAATCTTAATTTTGCAGACTTTTTGCAGCAGATGATATGGAATCTTCTCTTGATTTAATAGACAAAAACACCCTTCCGAGGCATATAGCTATCATCATGGATGGTAATGGACGATGGGCCAAGAGACAAGGCATGCCTCGAGTGTTTGGCCATAGGAATGGTGTCAAGTCTGTAAGAGCAGTTACCGAAGCGTCAGCGGAGCTAGGTGTAGAGTACTTGACCCTATATGCTTTTTCTAAAGAAAACTGGAAGCGGCCAGTCATCGAAGTGAATATGTTGATGCAACTATTTGTCAAGACTGTAAGCAATGAGTTAAGTACCCTTAATAAGAACAACATTAGACTTAAAGCTATCGGTGATCTTGACTCACTGCCATCTGAGACGTTAAACTCTCTCAATAATGCGATAGAAAGTACAAAGGACAATAGTCATATGACCCTGATCTTGGCACTTAACTATAGTAGCAGATGGGAGCTCACAGAAGTAGCTAAGTCTATTGCTACAGAAGCTTCTGAAGGCAACTTGAATGCAGCAGAAATAACCGAAGAATCTATCAACCAAAGATTAAGCACTTCATCCATACCAGATCCCGAACTTATGATTAGGACCAGTGGCGAACATAGGATCAGTAATTTTTTACTTTGGCAGCTTTCCTACGCAGAATTAGTCTTTAGCGATACACTATGGCCTGATTTCAAGAAAGAAGAGCTTTATAGGTGTATCCTTGACTATCAAAGAAGAGAACGGAGATTTGGCATGACCAGCGAACAGGTATTAAAATCTTAAGAGTAGGTTAAAAAAGCATAGTTTTGGCAGCTGTAAGTATTTATAATCGTTTTTCATCCATCATCTGGAGTTATCAATATATGTGGAGATTTAGTCTGGCGGCAATAGTTGTCTGTATGCAGTTGACGTTGCATGCTCAAACTGATAAAAGCGATCGAAGCTTTGCTGAGTTTGACTACACAGAGCCAAAAACTTACGATATAGCCAAAGTGGGTATCAAAGGCACAGAAAGTCGTGATGTTAACGCTATCAAGACAATAACTGGTCTCAGAGAAGGTAATACAGTAACTATCCCAAGTCCTGAACTGTCTACCGGCATAAAGAAACTGTGGAATCTTGGTATATTCTCAGATATCACACTAGTTATGGATAGCATTCAAGGTGATTCGGTATACTTAAGTATAGAATTGCTTGAACAGCCCATATTGTCAAAAATAATCTTCAAAGACGCCAATAAGACGAAGCAAGACAAATTAAAAGAAGAGCTCGGAGAAACACTTAGAATAGGAGGTATACCGACAATTAATAATAGACAAGTCGCCAAAAGAAAAATAGAAAGTTATTATAAAAACAAAGGCTTCCTTGATTCAGAAGTAATTATAAGAGATATAAAAGATACAACGCGAGAGAACTCAGTGATCTTAGTTTTTGAGTCTGATAAGAAAGACAAAGTAAAAATTGACAAAATAGAATTTGTCGGAAACACAAACGTAAAAGATAAGAAACTTAGAAAACTGATGAAGGGTACTAAAAAGAAGGGTACTCTATTCAAGAAGTCTAAATACATTGAAGAAGACTACCAAGAAGACAAGAAAAACATCATCCGTCATTATACTAAACTTGGTTTTAGTGATGCTAAAATAACATCCGACACTCTCTGGAGAAATGACAAAGGTCAAGTCCAAATCCAACTCAATATTAATGAAGGATCACAATACAAATATGGAAATATAACCTGGAAAGGAAATTCTATTTATACAGTCAGTCAATTAGCAACTGTATTAGGTATAAAAAAAGGAGATGTATTTAATCCTGAAGAGCTCAGTCAGAGATTAGAATTTAGTTTAGACGGTAGAGATATCTCATCTTTATATATGGATCATGGGTATCTATTTTTCAATATAGATCCTAAACAAGTATCTGTCAGAGGTGATACAATAGATGTTGAGATGCGCATATATGAAGGACCGCAAGCGACTATAGACCGTGTAACAATAAAAGGTAATACTAGGACCCATGATCATGTTGTTAGAAGAGTTCTAAGAACGAAGCCAGGTGAAAAATTCAGTAGATCAGATATTGTCAGATCTCAAAGAGAAATTGGAAATCTTGGATACTTCGATCCTGAAACTTTAACCATGAATACTCCGGTGAACTATGAGAGAGGCACGGTGGACATAGAGTATATCATGGAAGAACGTCCCTCCGATCAATTAGAATTGAGTGCTGGTTATGGAGGTTTTCAAGGATTGATAGGTACACTGGGTGTAACATTCAACAACTTCTCCATAAACAATATCACACAAAGGAAGTCCTGGAGTCCGCTACCTACAGGAGATGGTCAACGACTGTCGTTGAGAGTTCAATCCAACGGAAGATTCTTCCGTTCATTTAATTTTTCATTTACTGAACCGTGGTTGGGTGGAAAAAAGCCTAATGCCTTAACAGTAGGTGCGGCAACATCAACATTTGATAATAGATCTTTTGGTAGTGGGTTGTTAAGAATTAGAAGATTCTTTGCTGGATTGGGGACGCAGATCAAGTGGCCAGATGACGCCTTTGTTTCGTCTACAACTCTCAATATTGAGAACATAGAACTTGATCAATTTAGCCGTCAATTTATAGTGAATGATGGAAACTTCAAGAACTTCAATATCTCTCAAGTTATATCTCGAAGTACGATATCCAATCCTATGTTTCCGATGAGTGGATCGAGAGTTGCATTGACATTACAATTCACACCACCTTATTCTCTTTTTAGAGAAGATAACTTCTGGAGATTAAGTGAATCAGAAATAGAAGAATTACATAGAAACGAATTGCTGAGCTTAGGTATAAGACAAAGAGAAAATTACTTCACTACACCACTTACTGCTGCACGATCAACTGCAGAGCAAAATGTACTTGATGTTGAAGAGTCTAGGAAATTTGAATGGTTAGAATATCACAAATGGAGATTTGACGCGGAGTGGTATTTTAATCCTGTCGGCAAGTTAGTCTTTACAACTTCTGCCAAGATGGGATTCTTGGGTAATTATAACAGCAGTATAGGAGATGTACCTTTTGAAAGATTTGAATTAGGTGGAGATGGACTTTCTAATCAGAGTTCTGGTATCACTGGTACAGATATTTTAGCGCTTAGAGGTTATGAACTTGAGGATATCGATCCTGATAGCAGAATTAATGGTGGTGGAATAATCTTCAATAAGTTCACTGCCGAATTGAGATATCCATTATCCACTAATCCTAATTCAACGATCTATACAACATTGTTTCTTCAAGGTGGGAACCAATGGAGAAGCTTCGATGATTATAACCCATTTGATCTGAGACGTTCTGTTGGTGTAGGTCTTAGGGTGTTCTTACCGATGTTTGGTCTTTTAGGTTTTGATTATGGGTTTGGACTAGATAGAACGATAGAAGGAGATGACAATCCTGGACTGGGTCAGTTGGGTAAGTTTAGTATCATATTAGGATTTGAGCCTGATTAAGCTAAATTCTAGTTAAATCATGTCCATAAAAACAAATCAAAAGATATTTTTACGTCTTATAAGCGAATGACAATTTACTAAGGGTCTGCTATGGACCTAATAAACTATACATAATGAGAGCGATATTCACTACTATTCTAATTACATTATTTGCCTTGAGCACCATCAATGCTCAAAAATATGGCCACCTGAACTCTAATGAGATAATCAGTGCTTTCCCTGAAGTGAAAAGTGCAGATAGTGATCTTGAAAGTTATAGTAATCAGTTGATCCAGAAAGGGCAATCAATGATGAAAGAATACGAACAGAGTTATCAGACTTATGCCGCTAAGGCAAATAAAGGCGAATTGAGTCAGCTACAGATGCAACAAGAAGAAACAAAACTGACTCAGAAGCAACAAGAAATTAAGAAATACGAAGTGGAGGTCCAGGACATGATCGCTAAGAAAAAGCAAGAAGTCTATCAACCTATACTAGATAAGATTCAAGCTGCGATTGACCAGATAGGAAAAGAACAGGGATTTACGATGATCTTTGATTCGAGCTCTCTGGGTATGATCTTCGCTGCTGACAGTGAAGACTTGATGCCTGTGGTAAAAGCTAGATTAGGCATGTAGCACGATTTAATGTGCTAATTTGGTTAATTTGCTAATGCCATCAAATCTGCCTACTTGCCAATATGGAAATGGAGTAAATTGTAATGTGCTTTGAAAAGGAAAGAAAGGCAGAGTCAATTATACACTGCCAGAATAGTCAACGATCTATTATTGACTTCTATAACATCTCCTTTGCTTCTGCCCAACAAAGCCAGTGCCATAGGGCTCT
>CAZRXJ010000006.1:0-15934 GCA_964604025.1 uncultured Saprospiraceae bacterium
ACTGAGCTAACCGGTCGCTGCTTTGTTAAGCGGCTGCAAAGATATATTCATTCAGTAATAATTCAAGACCCTAGGATAGAATCTTTAATATTTTTATTCATCACTTTATTGGAAGTCAACTAAGGTGCTTATTAGACCTTAGTTGACCTACTCAGACATATTATATCGCAAGCACATATGTATGATACTTTACATACCGTAATATATCTGGTGACCTTCTAATTGCTCGGCGTCTAAAGGTTGTAAATAGATTCATACAGCAGTTGATTTAGTATTTTATAAAGGGTTAGAGTGAGTCCTGCCCTTTTTTTTCTTCCCTTTTCAGCAATAACAACAAAACATTTTAGTGTAAAGAGATTCAAAAGTGTAGCAAGCTTTTATGGATCGTCCCTTCGTTAACGTACTTATTCATTTTTCGATCTAGAAGGCTTGCACACTTTTTTCTTACCCTCCGGTCTACGATTAGCATGTTCAATATTAACTTCAGCCTTCTCAAGTTATAGCCATGAACGATGCAGATAACATCTACAAAAAAGCAATGATCCTCATAAAGAGTGGTGATTGGTCTGGGGCTCATGATATCATAGAGCTAATAAATACCCCATTGGCTAGCCGCATACATGCTTACTTGCATCGCATAGAAGGAGATAACTGGAATGCAGACTATTGGTATCAAAAAGCAGGGACATCGAGACCCACATGCACCATCGATGAAGAATGGGATGATATCCATGCACTCATTATGCATTAGGACTTGAGTAGTGGAGTGATCAGAAGAAAAGCAATATGAGTAGGTTGTTCGGTTGGAACAAATAGGTCTCTATGAATATTGTAACATAGCCGACTATGATAAGAGTATGGCACAAATTTAGAACTCATAAGATAATTACACTTATGCAGATGCTCAACTCAACAGATACTCCCGTTCAATCAAAAAAAGCAATCATCGCTTTTCTCTACAAGCTCATGGCTGCAGACAATGAGGAAAATCCTAGTGAACTAGCTTATATCATGCATATAGGTGATCGATTAGGCCTCGAAGATGAAGACCTGAAAGATATTAGCTTTAATATGGATAGTTATACCTTCAAAGCGCCTTCTGAGCAGAGAGAAAAGGTAACTATCTTATACTACTTTCTATTTTTAATGAAAGCAGATGGCATTATAAGACCTGAAGAAGAGGAATTTGTAAGCCACTTCGGAATGAAATTAGGTTTCAAACAAGATATGATCTCAGATCTCATAGAGGTACTGAAGCAATATGTAGATACAGCTGTTCCACCTGAAGAGTTGTATGCTAAGGTCCAAGCTCATCTCAATTAATTCAAAAGAAAGGCCAATATTTCTATCGGCCTTTCAAAACAAAATCAATCAACTTACTACTCGATTGATATCCTAACTAGTTACATCTTCTTGAAATGAAATAGGAAGGATATAGACTTTGTTAACCGCGAGGTCATTCTCTTTTATCTCTTTATAATTGAGAGTTCTCTTGATCAGATAATCTGCTTCATCATTGTTGGTGTGCAAGATGACCACTTCGTTATCAGCATTGATCATAAATCGAACCTTAACAGTTTGATCCTGTAGGCTTTTCATATCAAAATCAATATTCTTTACGATGTTTTTGATTTTAGTATAGGTTTTTGAAGTTGAAGTTGATGTCTCAACTATGTGGTTAGGCGTTGTTGCAAAAGCAATTATGGACAAACCAAATGATAAGATTGTACTTAATATGATTTTTCTAAAATTCATAATTCAAAGGGTTTAAATGTGAAATAATTTGGTAAATGATTTTTAAACTCGATATAGCATACCCATTGCGACTTATTGGATATAAGTCGACTCAGTTTCATACGAGAATAAAAAAAGTGTAGTGAATGCTGATGCTTGATTGATACAGTAAAACAAAAATTTATAAGACGTCTATAATTTCAATCAACTGACAACTATAAAACGGTCGAATATTGGCCGAAGTTACATGCAACAATGTGGCAGCATCATTATATAGACAAAATGACTCATTTTAGTGATGAACCGCTATAGTAGAACTACAGAAAACATAGGCCTCTCAGCGTCATCGTGGCGACAATCTTAAATAACTCTAAAAGTTTTGTTAAGACATTTTGACCCTGGTTATCAGAGGGCAATTATCTAATGATTTACACCTAAGATATTATCAAAAGTATGTTCGGTTATAGTATGATTGATTCATTCGGTCAGACATGGTCGCAGGATAATAGTACTCTAAAATGATCAATTCATATATAATATAATTTACTATATATATTATTGATATTCAAATTTTTAGACATATATCAGGGGATACACCTATTTTATATTATCAATTTATGTTCAAGTCGAAAATTTCGTTTTGACTATGTTCATTATTCACGCTTGGATGGTTATATTCGCGATGTGAGAGTCGTTTGGGTCTACCTTTTATTTTTATGTATTGGTTCTTCAACAATTTTACATGCCCAAATCTTTGCTGATCTAGAAGGTGAAGACTTATTTGAGGCAACTGTTAAAGAATACAAGCCAAACTTTGTCGAGACATATTCTGTGGCACGGACACTTATGTATACCCAGATATACAATGAAGGAGATACAGTTAGTACGATTTATTCTGATCACAAACTTCACTTACCTCCTAATACATCTTCGCCTATTCAGTTTTTAGCTATGAACGCTCAAGCCAATGGCATCAATACTGAGCACATATACCCCAGATCAAAAGGAGCAAAAGAAGAATATGGCAATGCTTTCTCCGATCTTCACAACTTAGCACCTGCGCGGTGGGCAGTCAATGAGGCACGTTCTAACTTTCCTTTTGGTGAAGTAGAAGATGCTAAGACAGATTGTTGGTATTATGGTGATCAAAAAATTAGTGATCGATCAGAATTACCCGAAGGAATGGAAGCGTCATTTTCTGAAGTTGATAATCCAAATAGTTTTAATGGCATCTTTGAACCTCGCGAATCCGTAAAAGGTGATATCGCAAGGAGTGTATTTTATTTTTACACAATGTATCGAGAGGAAGCCTTGAAAGCTGATGATGATTTTTTTGATGACATGCGTGAAGATCTTTGCTCTTGGCACAACATCGATGGTATAGATGAGCTTGAGATGGATCGCAATCTGATGAAAGCAATGGTTCAGGATGGAAAGACTAACCCATTTGTTATGGACTGTACACTCGTTAATAGGATGTATTGTCCAGAATATAGCAGTGCAGCATGCAACAATCTAACAACTGCTGTAGATGATAGCTTTGCACAAGGAGAAGCACTTAATCCTACAATCAAGATATATCCTAATCCTAACAATGGTATCTTCACTTTAGATATAAGTGCCATCTCTCCTGGAAACTACCAAGTCGAGATATACTTTTTATCCGGTCAGTTGATTTATAGTCTTCAAGAACGACTTGATTACTTCAACTCTATCAACATGTGGAATGCAAAAGCAGGTACACACATTATCCACTTAACCAATAAAGATACAGGTCGTAAATATTCTGGATTATTTACAGTAGTGAAGTAGGTATCTCTTTCTACTCCAGAATCTATCTCAATAGATTCTTTTTTAAATTACCTTTATCTATCAACATTTCAATTGCACGATGCTAAAGTTGTTGTTAGTCGGATTAATCGCAGGCTCACTTGCCAAGATGATTACACCACAAGATGAAGGTGGATCATGGTTGTCTTCGTTAGGTATAGGTGTTTTGGGTTCTATCGCTGGTGGATTCATAGTAGGCTTACTTGGATTTCATGCTGATCATATATTGGGCGAACTCATCACTGCTACGATCGGATCTCTGATTCTACTTTTTTTATATCATCGTTATAATACCTAGAATTACAACTATTTAAATCAAGTATTATGAGTATTAGGCCATTTCATGTCGCAGTTCCCGTAGATGATGTTGCTAAAGCTAGAGCATTTTATAGGGATGTTATGGGCTGTGAAGAGGGTCGCTCCTCAGAACAATGGGTAGATTTCAATTTTTTTGGACACCAATGGGTGATACATTACAAGCCTAAGTCTCCTGAAGAACAGAATCACCATAACTCTGTCGATGGTCATGATGTCCCGGTACCACACTACGGTGTTGTCTTAGAATGGGAACAATGGGAAGCACTCGCAGAAAGTCTTCGTGATCAAGGGATAAAGTTTGTGATAGAACCTTACATCCGATTTAAAGGAGAAGTAGGAGAGCAGGCTACTATGTTTTTTTTAGACCCTTGCGGAAATGCCTTAGAGTTTAAAGCATTCAAGGATATAGGTCAGCTTTTTGCGAAGTAGGTCATTACTTCTTCTTCTAATCTTTTAATTTGCAATTATATATTAGGATCAAAACGATCATACTAATTATTCTTCATGATCCCAAAGCAGATACAACTTAGAACAGGATTGCCTCCGCGTTCGATTGACCAAGTATTACAATTGCTCAAAGAAGGTGCGACTATACCTTTTATAGCTCGGTATCGCAAAGAAAGAACAGGCTCTTTGGATGAAGTGCAGATTACAAAGATTGTACAAGAATTAGAATCCCTTAACAAATTAGAGAAACGTAAATCGACTATTCTTTTTATTATTGAAGAACAAGGGAAGTTAACACCAGACTTATCGAAAAGGATACAAGAATGTTGGTCCAGTATATCTCTGGAGGACATGTATCTGCCGTATAAGAAATCAAGAAAAACAAAAGCTGATATTGCGAGAGAACATGGCTTAGAACCATTAGCAAAGATCATATCAGCTCAACGATCGACCGACTTGTATAAGGAAGCGAGAAGGTTTATCAAAGGATCAGTCAAAGATAATACATCAGCATTAGAAGGTGCGAGACACATCATTGCTTCATGGATGAATGAAAACATCGCGATGCGCAAAGGCATCAGATCTATGTATGACCATAGTGCAGTTATATCAAGCAAAGTCGTTAAAAAGAACAAAGAGAAAGCGGAGAAATACAGAGACTACTTTGATTTTTCGGAGCGATTAAAGAAGTGCCCATCACATCGCTTTCTTGCTATTTATCGTGGAGATGAGGAAGGCTTGCTCAGGATGAAAATATCAATAGAACATGATCGTGCACGAGAAAGGCTGCATCGTTATTATGTAAAGTCTTCAGGTGAATGCGCAGATCACATCGAACAAGCGATCAATGATGCTCTTAAGAGACTGATTCTTCCTTCGATTGAGAATGAATTTAGAAAATCAGCAAAGGAAGGAGCCGATGAAGAAGCGATAGAGATATTTGTAAAAAACCTTCGACAACTTTTACTAGCAGCTCCTTTAGGAGATCGTTCAGTCCTTGCTATAGATCCGGGATTTAGAACAGGATGTAAGGTAGTGGTTCTTGATAACTATGGGAATCTGATATTGAATGATACTATATATCCTCATCCTCCCCAATCTGCAACTAGCGAGTCAACGGAAAAAGTGCGCCATTGGATTAACAAATACAATCTCAAGTTCATAGCTATTGGAAATGGAACTGCAGGCCGAGAGACTTATCAGTGGCTTAAGAATATGAATGAGCCTGTCCAATTGTACATGGTCAATGAAAGCGGTGCTTCTATATATTCTGCGTCAGAGGTGGCCAGAAATGAATTTCCAAATTTAGACTTAACTGTAAGAGGAGCTATATCAATCGGGCGTAGACTTATGGATCCATTAGCTGAGCTTGTAAAGATAGACCCCAAATCAATAGGTGTGGGCCAATATCAACATGATGTCAATCCATCTAAACTAAAAGAAAGTCTAGATCGAACAGTCGTCTCATGTGTCAATACAGTAGGTGTCAATCTCAATACGGCCAGCCGTCACTTGTTACAATATGTAGCAGGTGTTGGGCCCATACTTGCTGACAATATTATAGCTCATCGAAAGAAGATTGGAGGGTTTGAACAAAGAAAAGAACTCATGGAAGTTCCAAGAATGGGCAAAAAGGCTTATGAGCAAGCAGCTGGATTTTTAAGGATAAAAGATGGAAAACGCTTATTGGATAATACAGGGGTTCATCCAGAGCGTTATACACTTGTAGAAAGGATGTTGCATGATTACAATATCTCGTTGAGTCAGTTAGAAAGTGAAAAAGCCAAGATTGAAAAGATAGACCTCAAGGCTTACACTTCAGATGAAGTGGGTCTTCCTACACTCAATGATATCATATCAGAACTGCTTAAACCAGGATTGGATACAAGAGGAGCTGCTCAAGCTGTGGATTTTTCAAATGATATAAAAAGTATATCAGACCTCAAAATAGGTATGACCTTGAACGGTGTGGTCAATAATCTCACAAAATTTGGTGCATTTGTAGATCTTGGTATCAAAGAGTCTGCATTACTTCATATCTCTCAGATCACAGATCGATTTATAAAAGACCCAAGTGAAGTGCTCTCATTGCAACAACAAGTCAGGGTGCAAGTGTTGGACATTGACTTTGGACGCAAACGCGTTAGCTTGACAATGAAGTTTTAAGCGATATCGCTAACAATTTTTCTTTCATCCTTATTATTATTCCGCTTGTCGAATAATAAGTGAGAGTTATGATTCGTCTTATAACTTCCCTATTATTTCTGCAACTTTTCAAAGATTTGCTATGTCCTACCTGAAAGACTTTTTTTTGTTTTGCTCTGGTGTTAATCTATCAATATTGAAAAGGACACCTACAGAAATCAACAAATATGTTGGTATCGGAGCAACTATCTTTTTTACAGGAATCTTTGCAGCTTTTGCGGGTGGTTATGCATTGTCAACAGTCTTCGATTCATATTGGATGATAGCACCTATCGCCATGTTATGGGGCCTGATGATTTTCAATTTGGATAGATTCATTGTATCTACGATGAAGAAGAAAGGATCATTTGGTCGAGATTTTATATCTGCGATGCCAAGATTGATTTTGGCAATTTTGATTTCTATAGTCATTGCCAAGCCGTTGGAATTGAAGATATTTGAAAGTGAGATCAACGCTGAGTTAGTCAAGATGGAACAAGAAAATTATAAGCAACAAGACGACCTTGTCAAAAACCGATATACTGCAAATCTTGATTCTATAAAATCCGAAGTAGCGCTTTTGAAAAAAGAAATAACCGATAAAAAATTAAAAAGAGATGCACTGACATTAGCTGCTATCCAAGAAGCTGATGGGACAGGAGGTTCGATGAGAAGAAACCTTGGACCAATATATAAAACTAAACAGGCTGCAGCGGATATAGCGCAAGAAGAGTTAGACGCTGTGGTTGGAAGTAACAGTGCACTTATACAAAGCAAACAAAACAAGATAGCTCAATTAGAATCCTCTCAATCTCAAGATATATCTACATTGAAAAGAGTGAGTATGAGTGGATTTGCAGCGAGGATAGAAGGATTGGGAAGAGCTTCGGCTAGAAGCAATGCCATATCGATTGCTAGCATTTTTATTATGTTATTATTCATAGCAGTTGAGACAGCACCTGTTATAACGAAACTGATGTTAGAAAGAAGCCCCTATGATTTTATGTTGGACAAGCATGAACATTTATTTGAGATGAATCACAAAGCAATCACTTCTAAACAGATGAGTACTGTGATGAGTGAGGTTAGATTTGATAATGAGACATCTTTGTTTAAGACAGATCTTGCTGTCGAAGCAGAGAAAGAGTTAGCCAAAGAAGCTGTTAAAAGAAGAATAGAAGAGCTAACAGGTCGCACAACTTTGTCAAGAAGATTTTTAAAGAATTCAACCCTGTTAGATACCTAGCTACCCTTTTTTAAAAAAAGAATCTACCGATTCCTGATATTGATCGGGAGATAAGAGCATCTGCATATCTCTCTCTGAGACTTCAGTTAATTGAAGTATCCAACCCTTACTGGACGCACCTTTTGATCGTGCATAACAATCTTTATTTATAATATTGGGATTGGATATGACATAAGTATTGACGGTATTCAACTTTGCACTTACAGGCAGATGCAGATCTATAGATGTTTTGTTAGATTCTATAGTTGCAAATATCTTTCCTTTGTTTATGTAAGTGTTATGTTGTGCTGTAACTGTAATGAGATTGATGCTGCCTATGTAGCCTTGCGTCCAATCCGTAATACCCAATATGCAATATGTGTTCTCTTGTCTAATCCAACATTCTAATTGGTCATCATAATATGAGTCAAGATCTACACTTCTCATAATTAGCCTAACTATACGTTTTGCTTTTGTTGAATCTTTTTGGAAAGTGCTAGTAATCCTAAGAAAGGACCAATAGATAAAATTAAGAATATGTATCTCGAATCATATGATATGGATAACATAGTGATAACTTGAATACTTACTATAGTAATTGAAAATCCTATACAGTTTACAATTGTGAGTGCCGTACCCTTGATCTGAGACTCAGCGTTTTGTGCAACAAGAGTGGAGAACAATGGCGAATCTGCTATGACTACTGCTCCCCAGAATAACAAAAACAATACAAATAGCATACTTGATTCTAATTCAAATGCAAATGGTGATATTAGACAACACAAAAAAGAAAGCAATAGAGCGATGAAAGCCACCCGCTTAGTACCGTAATTTAATGATAGATACCCACCAATGACGCATGACAAAAATCCAATGGCAATAATAGTAAAAGACAGAATCGGAATATTGAAATCTACAGCAGTATGCATGTTTTGATAAGTAGTTAATATAATTGGAACAAAAGCCCAGAAGGCATAAAGCTCCCACATATGACCAAAGTATCCAAAAGCGGCTGACCTGAATCTTGGATTTTTAAAAACACTAGCAAAAAGTGTAGGGTCTAATCTTTGTCCCTTTTTATAAAATGGACCAGTAGGCACTAAGAACATTATAAGTGATCCACCTATCAATGCCAACACAGATGTTGATACAACTATAAATCGCCAGGGGACATCTTCTAATACACCCTTCAGCAAGTGAGGAAAAGCTGTACCTAAGACAAGAGCACCCACTAAATATCCCAGTGACTTACCCAACCCTTTGTCAAAGTAGTCAGCAGCTATCTTCATACCAACAGGATATATGCCTGCCAGAAAGAAACCTGTTAAAAAACGCAGCGTAAGCAAACTATAAAATGAGTGCCCATCTATAACTACAAGTATATTGGATAAGCTACCCAATATGGCACAGACAAAAAAGACCTTAGATGGGGCATATCGATCAGCTATCGTAAGAACAGCAAAAAGAAGAGTTCCAGAGATAAAGCCAAACTGAACAAACGAAGTCAGATCACCCAGCGCTCTTTCTTGTAAGCCAAAATGTTGGATCAACTCGGACATCACTGCATTACTGGCGAACCATAGAGAGGTGCAGCAGAATTGTGAGATAACTATAATGGGTAGGATATAACTCTTAAGCTTCACAAGGCTAAAAGTAGAGAATAACTAGAGACCTTTAGGTATAACTTTCTAAAGAAACAAAAGTCTGAGACCTATCACTCTTTGAATGAGAAAAACACGATGCCTCCAATATTAATGCAGCTAGTCCTCCACAGGATCTTGGAGCTCAACCCCGTAGACACAATGCAAAAGGTCTTCCTATTGAGCGAGCTGACATAGGCGCTTATGAGTTTCAACGAGATTTTACCCTTGAGTGTGGTTGTCCGGATGACCTCGTTCTGTCTGGAACTATTTCTTCAGGTATATATCGCGCTGGCACTAGTATAACTTGTGATGGGACGATTGGTTCTACTGCAGATGTTACATTGAATGCTGGCGATCAAGTCAAAGTCGATCTTGGAGACGAACTTCTTGTACGGTTTCCTGGCACATTGGAAGTAAATATAAATAGATGTCCAAAGTGAATAGTGACTTAGGTAGGTGATCATTGTCTCTGTTGATCTCTAATTATCTCAACGTTATTATCTAATGAGGGATCGTTTGTACTAGTCTTTATTACATAATAGATCGTCTTTTCCATATCTGATGATTTAGCATACTTTTGCACCTCACAATTATAGAATATTTACATCAGTGGCATTAGATAATTTACAACCTCTAACGAAAGGGATCGCTGAAGCGATGAAAGCTGTATTCGATCATGAGATTGAGTCATCAGAGATATCTCTAACTGAGACAAAGAAAGAATTTGATGGAGAATTCACAGTTGTGGTTTTTCCATTTACGAAAGTGCTAAGGAAGAAGCCAGAAGAGATAGCTGAGTCCTTAGGAGCATGGATGAAGGAACACAGATCAGATACTATAACTGATTACAATGTGATCAAGGGTTTTCTCAATTTTTCATTGCCAGAGTCATTTTGGAAAGATGTTATAACTGATATTAGGAAGCTCAAGGATCATGGTATTGATAAGCGTCAAGACTCTAAAGTTCTTGTAGAATATTCGAGCCCCAATACAAACAAACCGCTTCACCTAGGCCATATCCGCAATATCTTGTTGGGTTGGTCAACGCATAAGATACTCGATGCTGTAGGGCATAAAGTACAGAAGACTAAGGTTGTCAACGACAGAGGTATAGCCATCTGCAAGAGTATGTTGGCATGGCAGATGGATGAAGAGCGTAAGACGCCAGAGTCAAGTGGCATTAAGGGTGATCATCTCGTAGGTGACTATTATGTGGCATTTGAAAAAAGATTTCAGACTGAGTATCAGCCATGGCAAAAGTCCCAAGAGGGTCGACAAGCATATGCTGATCGAAAAAACAAAGATCAGTCAGAGCAAGCCTTTTTTAAAGCACATAAAAACAAATATTTTAACGAGAGTAGTGCAATAGGAAAGGCTGCAAGAGACCTGTTAATATCATGGGAGCAAGAAGATAAAGAAGTTCGTGATCTGTGGTCGACAATGAATGGTTGGGTATATGAAGGATGGGATAAGACTTATGACCAACTTGGTGTTTCGTTTGATTTTAAAGATTACGAGTCTGAGACTTATCTATTAGGTAAAGATATCATACAAGAAGGATTAGCGAAAGGCACATTCTACAGACAAGATGATGGAAGTGTATGGGTAGATCTTGAAGATCGTGGTCTTGACAAGAAGATTTTGTTACGTAGTGATGGTACTTCTGTTTATATAACTCAAGATCTGGGTACAGCACAGATGCGATATAAGGAGTATGGAGCTGAGCAGATGATATATGTAGTTGGTGACGAACAAGATTATCATTTTCAAGTCTTGTTCGAAGCGCTGAAGAAACTGGAAGAACCTTATGCAGAGGGTTTGTATCATCTTTCTTATGGCATGGTAGATCTACCTACTGGAAAGATGAAAGGCAGAGAAGGAACTATAGTAGATGCGGATGATCTCATAGCTGAAGTCATAGGAGAAGTGAGGGCGTCTGCTATAGAAAGGGGTGAGTTAGAAGAACTATCAGCTGTTGAACGAGAGGAGATATATCGTAAGATTGGACTTGCTGCGCTCAAGTTTTTTATTCTTAAGGTCAATCCAAAGAAGCGGATGGTATTTAACCCTAAAGAATCCGTGGATATGCAGGGACAGACTGGGCCTTATATACAGAATGCCTATGTAAGAATCATGTCAATGCTACGACGGGTTAATCGAGATGAGATAGGTAATTATGACACTTACGTAAATATAGACCCTTCGGAAAAAGATCTTATCCGTGGATTAATGAATTATCCAGAAGAAGTGCTCAAAGCTGCTAATCATCATGATCCATCCATTATTGCTAATTACACTTATGACTTGGCTAAAAAGTTTCATAAGTTCTATCACGACGTCAGAGTATTGAGTGCAGAATCAAATGCAGCCAAAGCTTTCAGATTAACACTTTGTGACCAAGTTGCTGAGACCCTAAAGCATGCCATGGACCTCCTTGGTATAGAGATGCCTGATCGTATGTGAGTTAAGTGTAGTTATTACACAGAAAAACCTGATGTCTGGGAGACTTCAGACGCAACGAACCACTAAGCATTGATCCAAGCATATTATGGATTGCTAAATGATTTCCACGGCAGTCAAAACTGTAAATCTTAGGGTAATGTACGGTTTAGCCATCCTAGCCATTGTTTAATACTTACTCGATTCTAAGAGATAAGTGTAAAAGTCAGAATATGTTATTTAGAGCATACCTATTTATGGGTATTTACTATCCTTATTGGGCTTTCAAATGTTAAAAAATTAAATTTGTATCTCAAATGTTTAGTGATTGTCTTACATTCAATGAACAGAACTTTAGTAAGTTCTAAAAATATCAATTCATGCTTTGTAATAGCATGTAGTACGATTGTTTTCACGGAGGATTAGGTGTTCCTAATCCAGGGATTTAGGAGGTCAACACCCGGTTTGGCCTCCTTTTTTAATGCCTTTTTTTATCCATTACTTTTATTGTACAACTTTTATATCAAGTCAGATGTAACCAAGAAGTTGATGTAATATTTGTCTATTATTATACAATACCTCCTCATAACTGTGATGTCATATATTTGCATGTGGTTATTAGGTATGAATGATCATGCATAGCTGATAGTATCCAACATACGATAGACAATTATTATGAGCATAGATAGATTTGAAGGTATACTTGGTAGTCCCAGAAATTTTCTTGAAGAGGAGATTGAAAAGGATATTCGTGCAGAGAAAGTCCCTAACGAGATAAAAACAAGATTTCCACCAGAGCCTAATGGTTTTTTGCACATCGGTCATTCTAAGGCGATATGCATCAATTTTGGTATCAGCGAAAAATATGGTGGAAAGACCAATCTGAGGTTTGATGATACTAATCCGGCCACTGAGGATACAATATTTGTCGAGGCCATTAAGAAGGACATTAAGTGGCTTGGATTCCAATGGGACGAAGAGCGATATGCATCTGATTATTTTGGACAGCTATATGAGTATGCTATCAAGTTAATCAAAGCTGGGTTGGCATATGTGGACGATTCAAGTCCAGAAGAAATTGCAATACAAAAAGGGATACCAACTGAACCTGGTACGGCCAGTCCATATAGAGAAAGGAGTATAGAAGAAAACTTAAGGTTGTTCGAAAACATGAAGAATGGTGATTATGAAGATGGCTCTAGAGTGCTAAGAGCCAAGATCAGTACCACATCATCTAATATGCATATGAGAGATCCCCTTCTCTACAGAATAAAGAAGGAAACGCATCATCGAACTGGAGACCAATGGAACATATATCCTATGTATGACTTCGGACATGGTCAGTCTGATGCTATAGAAGAGATAACACATTCGCTTTGTTCTCTTGAGTTTAGACACCACAGACCATTGTACAATTGGATGATAGAACAATTAGAGATTTATCCTTCAAGGCAGATCGAATTTGCAAGGATGAATGTAGAATACATGATCACGAGCAAAAGAAAATTAAAAAAACTTGTTGAACAGAACCTTGTTACTGGTTGGGATGATCCCCGTATGTCTACATTATCAGGTCTAAGAAGGAGAGGGTATCCGCCAGCTGCGATAAGAGAATTCTGTGACAAGGTAGGTGTTGCAAAAAGAGAGAATCTTGTCGAGATGTCACTTTTAGAGAGCTGTGTTAGAGACGAGCTTAACAAGACATCCAAAAGAGTAATGGCAGTTATAGACCCCATAAAGGTGACTATTACTAATTATCAAAAAGATAGTGAACAGCTTCCAATCGACAATAATCCAGAAGATGAAAACTCAGGAAGTCGTGATGTAACTTTTTCTAAACACATATACATAGAACGAGATGACTTTATGTTGGATCCTCCTAAGAAGTTTTTTAGAATGGGGATCGATCGCAATGTCAGATTGAAAGGTGCTTATATACTCAATTGTCATCATGCCGTAACAGATGGAGATGGCAAGGTTATAGAAGTCCTATGTACTTACTACCCAGAAAGTAAGAGTGGTTCTGATACTTCAGGAGTAAAAGCCAAAGGAACGTTACACTGGGTAGATCAAGGTACGGCTATTGATGCTGAAGTAAAATTGTATGATCGATTGTTCACGGACCCTAAGCCAGATGGACATGAAGACAAAGACTTTTTAGAATTCTATAATAAAGAATCCTTGGTAACTGTAATGGCCAAAGCTGAGGCAGCACTTCAAGATGTAAGTGCAGGAGAGCAATTCCAATTTATGAGAAAGGGATATTTTGTTGCAGATGCAGAAAGTGCAGTAGGCAAACCAGTGTTTAATAGAACCGTAACCTTGAAAGATAGTTGGAAAAAGAAACAGCAGAAAAGGTGATGAGGCTTTATCTTCCAATAAGGATTTATCTTTGTGATAGAATATGAGTAAGGGAAAGATCATACTGAATGAGCAAAAGTTTGGATTGACGTTGCAGCGCATCTGTGAGCAGCTTATAGAGCGATATGGCAATTTTGAGCACACCTGTATCGTAGGAATCCAAGACCGTGGTGCCATTTTTTCAGATCGTATCGTTAGTTTGTTAGATGAAAGAGGTATTACCACCTTTGATTATGGAAAGTTAGATATTAGTTTTCATAGAGATGATTATCGCAAACGTGATCGGCCCATCGCTCCGAGTCAGACTGAGATAGAATTTATAATTGAAGATAAGCATGTGTTGTTAGTCGATGATGTCCTCTATACTGGTCGGTCCGTACATGCTGCTATGTCAGCGCTTCAACAGTTTGGAAGGCCAGCAAGGATAGACTTGTTGTCATTAGTGGATCGGAGGTTCAATCGACATTTCCCGATAAGGGCAGACTTCATCGGTCTAACTGCCGATGCAATAGATGAAGCATATGTCAAAGTAGAATGGTCTCATATAGATGGTAAGGATCAGATTAAATTATTTTCTAAAAAAGAAGCATCTTAGCGTTTATGTCGGAACCTCATCTTAGTACGCGACATCTACTCGGTATAAAATATATCAATGAGGCTGATATCCAACTGATCTTTCAGACCGCCGATGAATTCAAAGATGTTATCAATCGGCCGATTAAGAAAGTTCCTTCCCTAAGAGATGTAACCATTGCTAATCTTTTCTTTGAAAATAGTACAAGGACTAAGATTTCTTTTGAGCTAGCTGAAAAAAGACTGTCAGCAGATGTGGTCAACTTTTCAGCGTCTTCTTCTTCAGTAAAAAAAGGTGAGACTCTGTTAGATACGGTCAACAATGTCTTGTCGATGAAGGTGGACATCATCGTAATCCGACATCCGATACCTGGTACGCCTGTTTACTTGTCGAGAAGAGTAGAAGCCAACATTATCAATGCAGGAGATGGCACACACGAACATCCAACACAAGCATTACTTGATGCATATTCTATACGAAGCAAATATGGAGATGTCGCGGGGAAGAAAATTGTTATCGTCGGAGATATAAAGCACTCGCGAGTGGCACTGAGCAATATCTTTTGTCTTCAAAAACTGGGTGCTCAAGTGAAGGTATGCGGACCACCAACCTTAATACCCAAGCATATAGAATCACTCGGAGTAGATGTAGAATATAACATTGATAGAGCACTTGCTTGGTGTGATATTGCCAATGTACTCAGGATACAATTAGAAAGACAAGATGTCCAATATATACCCAGCTTACGAGAGTATGCACTCTACTATGGTATCAATAAAGATCGATTGTCCCACTTGGACAAAGAGATCACTATCATGCATCCTGGACCGATCAATCGGGGCATAGAGCTCAATAGTGATGTAGCCGATTCAGAACATTCTATCATCCTTCAACAAGTAGAAAATGGAGTAGCGATTAGGATGGCTGTCCTTTATTTGTTGGCAGGTCGGCGTTAGAAAATACATATAATAGTAAATTATAATATGATTATTGAAACCTCACTTTTCAAGAAGAGTGAGTCAATGAAGTCAAGCTATGTGACTAGTTGAGTAGTTAAGAAAATGTTACTAAATCCTGTTACTAATTGGCGATTTGTGCGTCCAAACGTCATCATTCACTATTAAAATAAAAAAGATGGAATTTGACTTAGGAAGCAAAATTGATGGCCTTCTCACTAAT
>CAZRXJ010000007.1:0-15609 GCA_964604025.1 uncultured Saprospiraceae bacterium
CCCAGATACCAAATTGAGTTAGACCAACCAAACCGATCCCTACAACCTTTCCAATCATCAATTCTATAGGCTTAACAGAAGAAATTAATACTTCAACGATTCTGTTTAATTTTTCTTCATTGACACCTCTCATGACCTGATTACCGAAAATCATAATTACCAAAAATAGTAACGTCCCTACGGCAAAACCCACCCCTGATGAGACAAGACTTGTTATGGAGGAGAGTTCTTTCTCTGTGTCATTGACAGTCTGAGGACTGATTTCTATGTCAGTATCTATTTTGTCGAGTTGAGATTGTTCAAACCCGAAAGCCTCCATTTTATAATTACGGATAGGCTTTCTAAACATTCTCTCAATTGTTGAAGTCTCATCTAGAGCCAAAGTTTTATCAGCATGATAGACTATGTTGTATTTTTTTTGAGTGCTGTCTAAAGGGGGCAATTCTATAATTCCATCAATTTCGCCTTCTTTGTATTTTTCTATAAGCTGATCTAAAGATTGATTAGAAAGATCAAAGACCAAATTTTTCTTTTCTAATTCTATGCCTTTTGTGAGTCCAGCATTATCGACGATAGCAATGTTTCTTATCTTATCAGAACCACTTGTCATTAAAAAAAACACTACGGTGTAAAAAAGCACAATAGCAATTGGCGCAAGAAAAGTAGTGAGCAAAAAAGTTTTTGTTTTTACCCTTGTCCAATATTCTCTTCCTATAATTAAATTGACTTTACTCATTGCTTTCTCCTACTTGTTTGATGAAAATATCATTTAGAGAAGGTAAAACTTCTTTGAATGAATTGATCTTGATGTTTCTATCCATTAAGCCTCTTAACAGCTCGTTGGAGTCATGGCCTTCTTTGGCTTGTATGAGACAGGATGTATCATCATCTTTTAGAATCTCAAAACTATCTCCTAACATATCGCTAGGAAAAGTACCATCAAATTCTAATTCAAATTTATCATCACGATATTCATTTTTAATGTTTCTGACATTTCCTTCAAGGATGACCTTGCCTTGATTCATAAGAGCAATCTCTTCACAGATCTGTTCGACTTGCTCCATCCTATGTGTTGAAAAGATGATACTTGTGCCATTCTTGTTCATTTCATAGATCTCGTCTTTGATAAGATTAGTATTAATTGGATCAAGTCCAGAAAAAGGCTCATCGAGAATCATCAATTTAGGATCGTGAACGACACAAGCGATAAACTGAACTTTCTGTTGCATCCCTTTTGAAAGCTCTCCAACTTTTTTGTCCCACCAATCAGTTATTGCAAACTTTTCTAACCAAGCGTTTAATCGTCCCCTTGCGTCTTTTTGCGTTAGACCTTTTAGACGAGCCAGGTAAAGGAGTTGTTCGCCCACCTTCATTTTTTTATACAAACCACGTTCTTCTGGAAGATACCCGATCTGCATCGGATGCAAAGCGTTGAGTGGTTCTCCATCAATTAATATCTCTCCTTTATCAGCTTTCGTAATAGAAGTGATCATTCTAATCAAGGAGGTTTTACCTGCACCATTCGGACCGAGCATGCCGAATATTTTGCCCTTTGGGATATCAAAAGTGACATCATCAACAGCGGTGTGCTTCTCATAACGTTTGACGACGTTACGGAGGGATAGTATATTCATAAGTGATTGTTATTGCAGTACGAGGATACATAATTATATAACAACCACGATATCCTTAATCGATAAACCGTCGATATATTAAGACTAAATTAATCTAGCGCTAACATTTTTATAACTGGAAAAAGACGTCATAATGATGTAGATTCATAATCAAAAGCAAAATTAATAGACATGTTAAAACGAATACTAATAACTGTTGCCCTAACAATACCCTTTATACTCAACGCTCAAGTAGTTGAGAAATCAATGGAAATGAGCGCAGGAGAGCATAGCGGCTTGGAGGTTGATCTACCTGTAGACAGAAAGCAAGCAGAAAAAATCTGGAAGTCATATGTCAAATCACATGGTAAAGTAGACTGGGATAGAAAAAACAAAGAACATATTTTGTTTAATGCCAATGTATCTTCTATAACATCAGGTTCAGTGACCATAATAGCAAGGTTCAATCAGTATAATGATATGACAAAGGGCTCTTTCTGGTTCAAGTCTGGAGATCAATTCATAAGTTCTGAAGAAAATGAAGAAGCCTTAAGGTCCGCAGGTGAGTTCTTACAAGAATATGCCTACGAAACAGAAAGACACAGTATCAGAGAAGAAATCAAGATAGAAGACAAAGGACTATCCAATCTTGATAAAGATCTTACCAAATTGGAAAAGAAAAATAAAAACCTGCATAAGGATATACAAAAGGCCAAAGAGACAATAGCGAAGAAAGAAAAAGAGATCGAGCAAAATCTCAAAGATCAAGAAGCAAAGAAGTTAGAGATTGCAAAACAAAAAGAACAAATCCAGGCAACTACGCTGAAATTGACAACTGTTGGCAAAAGTTAGCAAGAAAATCTCATCATATTATAACTAACAAAAATGTGATGAACCGTATGGCACAGTTTATGCCTTTTTGTTGGCATGAATATCGAGGATATCAATCGAAAGCACTTTATTAAGACCGACATGTATTTCCGTGTAGGAAAAGGTCTCTCTTCTAAGCTGTTACGATACGAACATGGGATTATATATATAGAGTTAGAGGTTAGAACTAAGTGGAAAAAATCAATAGATGGAGCCGCATGGACAATTGCTAATTCGTGGAAAAATGAACACCCTGAGTTTTCTGAAGCTGTCGCATCTAAGGTTTATGTGATAGACAGTAGATCTTTTGACTATAAGAGAACGTTGATGCATTTAGGCGTGAAGCCTGGTTACGATGCTTACAAAGGGGTCTTTTTCAAATAAACTCTCGGTTTACACAAAAACACATCTCTTCTTGTTTCTATTTGTCATGTTATCTTTCCGATGTAAATCGAAAGAGGTATGTATTTTCTTGGTTATGATTTAGGCAGCTCTTCAGTTAAAGCCACACTACTTGATGGCGATACTAACAAAGAAGTCATCTCTGCACAACACCCAAAGATAGAGATGAGCATGATTGCGCATCAAGCAGGATGGGCAGAACAGCACCCCGAAGAGTGGTGGGCCAGTATTGTTAATGTCACCCAAAACATAATCTCAAAAGCCAATATAGTACCAGACCAAATCGGTGCTATAGGAATATCCTATCAGATGCACGGTCTCGTAGTTGTGGACAAAAACCATAAAGTACTAAGACCTTCGATTATATGGTGCGATAGTAGAGCTGTAGATATAGGAAATAAAGCCTACATAGACCTTGGAGAAGAATACTGCAATAACGCTTTACTTAATTCTCCAGGAAACTTTACGGCTTCTAAACTCTCTTGGGTTAAGCAAAATGAACCTGAGATATATAACAAAATATATAAGGCCATGTTACCGGGAGACTATATAGCACTTAGGATGTCTGGTCATGCCCAAACTACATACTCGGGTTTGTCAGAAGGTGTTTTTTATGATTTTCAGAAAGAAATGATATCACAAAAAGTGCTTGACATATATGGAATCGACAAGGACATCCTACCTGATATTGTTCCGACCTTTGCCCACCAAGCAGAGTTATCCAAGAGCGCTGCATCAGTCCTAGGGCTAACAGCAGGCACTAAGATTACATATAGAGCAGGAGATCAACCTAACAATGCACTTTCTTTGAATGTACTTCAACCAGGGGAGCTAGCTGCAACAGCAGGCACCTCAGGTGTGATATATGGCGTAAATCAAAAACTAAAAAATGATTCATTATCACGTGTGAATGCTTTTTTACATGTAAATCACACAAGCGAGGCACGTAGACTTGGCATCTTATTATGTATCAATGGGACGGGTATACTGAACGCTTGGGCAAGAAAGAACATAGGAGATTACTCTTATGAAGAAATGAATCATCAAGCAGAGAAGATAGCTATTGGGTCAGAGGGTCTGTCGATTCTTCCTTTCGGAAATGGGTCAGAAAGGATATTGCAAAATAAAAACATCGGCGCTCAAATAAATGACTTACAATTTAATAGACATCAAAAAGCACATATATATAGAGCTATCCAGGAAGGTATCGCATGCTCCTTAAAATATGGTACGGAGATCATGCAAGAGATAGGGGTCTCTGCTTCAGTAATCAGAGCGGGCAAAGCAAATCTATTTTTAAGCGATATATTCCAACGAGCGGTCGCGAACTTAACTAATGCGACCATAGAACTTTATGATACAGATGGTGCTCAGGGAGCAGCACGAGGAGCAGGCATTGGCTTCGGGTTTTATAATATTAAAGAAGCATTTACGGGGCTCAACCTTTTAAAAAGAATAGAGCCTAATAACAAAGAGCAAGAAAAATACAGTGCAGTTTACGAAAAATGGAAAGCGTACTTAAATAGTCAAATTTAATTCATCACGAATAGTTGATGTGTCAACAATCAAAATATTTGATTATTGGTTGAACCTTCTAACTGATTGATCTTCAACAAAATAAATATCCTTTCAAAATAAGTTGATATATCAATTATATAATTGATAACTAAATTCCTAAAAAGAAGGCATCTTCAAAATGTTGGATTTTATAAGAGCTTTTTCCATTCAACAAAATGGAAATGATGTCAAACCTAATCTCCCAGTTATGGTTTGTTTTCTGCATATAAGCAGATGCGGCATTAGACATTAATTTTTGTTTTTTGGGTGTAACGAAGTCTTCGGGTTGGCCATAATAATCATAAGATCTGGTCTTTACTTCTATGAAAATCAAAGCTTCTTGATGCCTTGCGATGATGTCAATCTCAGCTCTGCTATAACGCCAATTGAGTTCAAGAATCTCGTAACCTTTTTCTTCTAAAAACAGCTTAGCCAACTCTTCTCCTTTTTTACCGATATCCTGCTGTCTAGACATTAGAATTATATCTTTGTGCTGTCACAGATAAAGGTAAATTAATATGATGGATAAATTGATCGCTCGGTTCACCGAGCAATTAGAAGAAGCTCTTGATATAGCGAACAACATTAAAATCAGAAAACCAAAGAAGAAGATCAACAAGATCTATGTCGCTGGCTTGGGAGGGTCTGGCATCGGTGCTGATTTTGTAGCATCTATAATTAAAAAAGAATCCAAGGTTCCATATCTTATTGGAAAGGGTTATCACATACCAGCTTATGTCGATGATCGCACATTGGCCATCGCATCAAGTTATTCTGGAAATACAGAAGAAACTCTTCAGTCATTTAGACAAATGGAAAAGACAGGAGCAAAAATCGTTGTTGTCTCTTCTGGTGGAAAGTTGATCGCTTCAGCGAAAAGAAAAAAATACGATTATATAGAAGTACCAGGCAACTGGCCTTCGCCAAGAGCATGTCTTGGATATTCATTTGTTGCACAATTGGCACTACTAACAGAATTGGGTATCATCTCAGATAAATCTATCAAGTCAGTCAAAAAATCAATAAAGCTTTTAGACAAAGAGAATGCAGATATCAAAAAACAAGCAAAAAGAATAGCTAAAAAACTTCACAACAAGATGCCCATCATCTATTGTGAAGATAGAGTAGAGCCTGTAGCTGTCAGATTGAGACAACAGATTAACGAGAATGCTAAAATGTTATGCTGGCACCATGTGATACCAGAAATGAACCACAATGAATTGGTTGGATGGAAAGATAAAGACAAGAACCTTGTCGCCCTATATCTGCGTAATCATGATGACTATAAGCGCAACAGTGTTAGAATGGATATCAACCAAAAGATTATTAAAAAGTGTACGCCCAACATAATCAACCTTCACTCGAAAGGAAGCGATATGGTACAAAGGATGATGTACTTTGTTAATCTTGGAGATTGGATCTCGTGGTATCTTTCTCAATTAAGAGGACAAGACTCTATAGAGGTCCACGCTATAGACTACCTAAAAGGAGAGTTAGCTAAGTTGTAAAGAAGTTAACCAGTTAAAAGCCCGATACTTTTTCTAAATGTCGGGCTTTTTAATTTCGTCAAGTTAGATTATTATCCTCCGAGTTCTGTTATCTTATAAGTTGCTTGTTTCTTGTATTTTTCTCCGGTTATTTGCTTGTAAGCGGCGATCGCTTCTGTCTTTTTACCCTGTGCTTCTAATTGTGTAGCTTGAGCATAAAAGTATTTGTCAGTAGGAGCTGAAGCGTTTTCTACCGCACTATTTGCGTGTTCTATTGCTTTTTCGGCATTTCCTGATTCAGCATATGATCGAGAGACATAATAATGCACTTCTGGTGCGTTGGGCTTCATAGATAAAAACGCTTCACCAGCAGCTATCGCATCAGAATAAGTTTTTGCAACAAAGAGTTTTCCAACCATAGTCTGAGCTTTCTTTTGTCTGCTCGCAGCTTTCTTTGCTTTACCTTCTGCCTCACCTTTAGCTGCTGCTTCAAGATATGCTTTTACGGCCTCTACTTTGCTTCCTTTAGCTTCTTGAGCTCGGGCAATTCCTTCATAATTAGATGAGTTAGTTGGATTAAACCCAATACCTTTATTATATAAATCAATAGCCGCATCATAAGAACCAGCCTTTCTTTGCGCGTTTCCCAAATTATAAGCAGCCACAGCACCGTTTTTCTTTGCTAAGCCAACAACCTTTTCATCGTCAGGTCCCGCTTTAGCAAGAGCTTGTTCCATTAAATTTAGACCGCCTTGATAATCTTTTGATTTTAATAGAGCTAACCCTTCATTATATAATCCTGCGACTGTTTTTTCTTGTGAAAAACCAGAATGAACAGAAACAAATAAGAAAAAAAACGACAAAATATAAGTAGAACGTAAAACCATGTGACAACAAATTTTAGAATTATAAAGACACAAATATGAAAAACTCAAGCTAAGGACGCAAAAGATCAGTGTTAGATAGACTACAAAAAGACATAATAAATTATACTTAGAGTTAAATTTATTCTTTTCAAAACCATGACTTCTATTTTAAACATATATGTTTGTTATCATAATCAACTCTAAAAATATACTCTAAGTAAATTATTATGCCTGAATCTACAACCCATAAACCTTTGTTAAAAGGAGCTCATTTTCTGATTGAAAGGACAAAATCATCAGAAATCTTTACGCCTGAGGATTTTTCGGAAGAACAACTCATGGTACAAGAGACCACAAAACAATTTGTTGAACAAGATCATCAACCATTAGCTGATAGAATGGAAGCTGGGGAGCATGATCTGAATAGAGATTTGTTGTTAAAGCTTGGTTCATTGGGTTTATTAGGAACCCATATGCCTGAGCAGTACGGCGGCATGGAGATGGATACTAATACCAACACCATTGTCGCAGAGGGTCTTGGGTGGACTGGAGCATTTTCTACTACTTATGGCGCACATACAGGTATAGGTATGTTACCCATTCTATATTTTGGTAACGATGAACAAAAGAAAAAGTACCTACCTAGCCTTGTTACAGGTGAAAAGGTAGCTTGTTATTGTTTGACAGAACCTGGTTCAGGATCAGATGCTTTAGCAGCAAAAACAAGAGCAGATTTATCTGAGGATCAGAAGCACTATATTCTCAATGGGCAAAAGATGTGGATATCTAATGCCGGATTTGCTGATATCTTTATTGTCTTTGCAAAAGTTGATGGTACAGAGTTTACCGGGTTTATTGTTGAAAAAGGAATGCAAGGTCTTTCACTTGGAGCCGAAGAAAAAAAACTAGGTATAAAAGGATCTTCAACGCGACAGGTGTTTTTTGAAAATGTACATGTACCTGTAGAAAACCTACTTGGAGAAAAAGGTAAAGGCCACCATATAGCTTTTAATGTTCTGAACACAGGAAGATATAAGATTGGACCATCTGCACTCGGAGGTTCTAAGGGTCTACTTGAAGTATCCATCAAATATGCAATTGACCGTATTCAATTTGGAAGATCTATCTCAACATTTGGAGCTATAAAATCAAAACTTGCGGAGCAAGCTACTCAGACATACGCTTCTGAGTCAGCTGTATATAGAACATCGGGATTAATCAATGACTATGTCGATCTGCTAAAAGAAGAAGAAAAAAATTATGCACAAACAAAATTAGAAGCAGCAGAAGAATACGCACTGGAGAGTTCGATTCTAAAAGTTGTTGTAACAGATGTTGTCAACTTTATAGCAGATGAATGTGTACAGATCCATGGCGGTATGGGTTATAGTGAAGAGACAATGGCAGCTAGAGGATATAGAGATAGCCGTATAGCTATGATATATGAAGGGACCAATGAGATCAATAGAATGTTGATGATGAATTTGATATTCAAAAGAGCGATGAAGGGTCAGTTTGATTTTGCCTCTTCAGCGATAAAAGTTCAACAAGAATTGCTTACTGGAAAGAATGGACAACATGAAGACAAAAGCAAAGAAGAACAAGTAGTTTCTAATTTTAAAAAAGTAGCATTGATGTTGATAGGCTCTGTAGGACAGCAAGCGATGAGCGGCAAATTAGACCTTAAACATGAACAAGAAATACTCATGAACCTAGCTGATATATTGATCGACACATATGTGGCAGAATCTACATATCTGCGAACACAAAAACACCCCTCCGATCTAAAAGAAGCAATGCTCAAAGTTTATCTACGCGGCGCTAATGAAAGAATCCGGACATCTGCACTTGAGGCAATTGGTTCTTTTGTAAAACCAGAGCTGCAAACAGGTTTCATCGATGGAGTTAACAAGTTCTGTAATTACCCTTTGGTCAATGTCAAAAAATTAAAAAGACAAATAGCTGATGAAATCATTACTTCTGAAGGATATAAAGTATAGGTGTGGCATCATATGAATGAAATGATTCGTTTATTAATTTTGCATAACAAACGAATTCACACACTGTATGATCAATTATAAAGTACTTTACTTTTTACTAATAATCTTGAGTATTGCGTCTTGTTCAGATTCTGAACAACCAATATCGGTGCCTTCTTTGTCTAATATATCTGAAATCACAGTGTTGGACATTTCTAACAACAGAAACGCATCAGATATAGAAGTAAATTTTAAAAAACAAGAAGACACCCAACAAATACTTGAGTATCGTGTTTTTCTAATAAAAAGTAATTTATCCAATGATTTTAGCATTAATGATGCTGAATCTTCGTCAACTTATAGCCGTGCACAACCTGAAGATATATTTCCTGTAGAGGGCCTTATGTTGGCTACGGGTGCAACAGACACAGAAGGAGACTTAATCTCAGATCAAGAATCTTATATAATTGGAGTATTGTCAGTTTCAACAAATCAAGAAATTGCTTCAAATGCTTTTTTGAAAACAACAACACCTTTCCAATTAAAAAACAATAATCTTATTAAAAACCACACCCAACAATTGCAACTTGGTATGGGTAGTTTGTCTATGGATAATGAAGGAAACATATACATGGGCACACACGATATAATAGAAAGTGACTTGTTCGGGGGTACCGAAAAGCTTTTTCCTGTTATAAAGATATCAGAAAGCGGAGCACCGCAAGAGTATACTCAACCATTTACTGGTTTAGGTGGCAATGATTTTGATGCATCAGGCAATCTTTATCAGACGATTCTAAGAACAGGGAGAATTTTGAAAATTAGTGACCAAGGAGTAGTAACAGAATTAATAAAAGAAGAAGATGATCGTGGCTTCAAATTAGAATCTGTGGACGGAATATATGTTGATCATGACCAGAATGTATTTGTCGTAGACGTTGCAACTAATAGTGTTGTCATTATAACACCGGAGGGCCTCAGCAGCCAATTTGCACAAATTCCACCGTATGCACGAGGGATCACTGGAGATGAAAATGGTAATCTATATATAAGCCACAACACAGAAGAAGGCTTAATAACAAAAGTAGATGCCACAGGCAATGTGAGCAGATTTGCTATGGTACCAGCCTTGTTTCCGCTCAACTATCAATTAGAATTTCTTCAATGGATAGGTTACATAAAATACAGAGACCAAGAGCTCTATGTAACGAGCCCAAGTACCAATAAAATTTTCAAAATAGACATGGCTGGATCTGTCTCACTATTTGCAGGATCAGGATTTAGATTCAAACCAAGAGGAGGTGCGCTAACAGCAAATCTCAACCGACCATATGGCTTGGTGTTTAACAATGAAGAAAACACACTCTTTATCAGTGGATCAGCGGACCTTGAACCGCGACATACACAATCATCTATGCCATCTGCCATTTGGAAAATAGAACTGGTGGAATAATCTGCCATATAAGATGCTTGTCCCATATAAACGCTTGTCTTGATCTGAGACTAGTACTTATGCTTATATCCTGATTATTCTTACCTTGTTTGTTAAACCATCGAATAATGAAAAAGAGAAAATTTATCAAGACGACATCAACACTTTTGGTAGGAACAGCAATGGTCCCAATGGTTGCATGCAAGGCTGACGTTAAAGATGCCACTGTTGATGCTGCAAAAGACGCCACATCAAAGGTGATGGCTAAGGGAGACTTTGTTTTACCAAAATTACCTTTTGCTTTTGATGCACTTGCACCTAACATTGATGCTCAGACGATGGAGATCCACCATGGAAAACACCATGCAGGGTATGTACGTAAGTTTAATGCTGCTCTTGAAGGTACAGCACATATAGGAAAATCAGTAGAAGAGGTTTTGGCCGCCATAGGTCCAGAAGATACTGGTCTGCGTAATAATGGGGGAGGGCATTACAATCATAGTTTATTTTGGTCCGTGATGTCACCCAAAGGAGGCGGAACACCAAGTGGTGATTTGTCTGATGCAATCAACGCAGCATTTGGTGACTTTGATAAATTTAAAGAAGCTTTTGCAACGGCGGCTAAAACAAGATTTGGTTCAGGATGGGCATGGCTAGCTAAAGGTGCAGATGACAAACTGTTCGTTACATCTACACCTAATCAAGACAATCCAATGATGTCTAATATAGATGGACAGAAAGGAACACCCTTACTAGGCTTAGATGTATGGGAGCACGCATATTATCTGAACTATCAAAATAGAAGAGGTGATTATGTGGGCAACTTTTTCAATATTATAGATTGGAATGAAGTTGCAAAACGATTTGGTTAAGACCAACCTTTATTTATAGTTTATGACCCGAGCAGCCAACCCGTTGTCTCGGGTTTTTGTTAGATACAATTAGTCAGTTGCTACCCAGCCCAGCCATCGCGATCAAGACTTCTATACTGAATTGCTTCAGCGAGATATTCCATTTTTATTTGTTCGCTTCCTCCGAGATCGGCACATGTGCGTGCAACTTTTAGAATTCTATCATAGGCTCGTGCTGACAATTGTAATTTTTGCATGGCAGTTTTTAATAAAGTAGAACCAGCTGTATCAAGTACGCAGACTTCTCTAACCATACGACTAGGCATCTGAGCATTATTAAATATATCAGGGAAGTCTTTGAATCGGGTATCTTGGATCTGTCGAGCTTTATTAACGCGCACTCTGATGTCTGCGCTAGTTTCACTTTTGTACTCATTAGTACTTAGTTCATCATATGATACAGGGGTTACTTCTACATGTAAGTCTATTCGATCTAGAAGTGGTCCAGATATTTTGTTGAGATATTTTTTAACGATACCTGGGCCACAGACACAATCTTTATCAGGATGATTATAATATCCACAAGGGCAAGGATTCATGGAAGCGACAAGCATAAAAGATGCAGGATAATCGACTGAAATCTTTGCTCTTGAAATCGTTACTTTTCTCTCCTCCATGGGTTGGCGCATCACCTCTAAAACCGACCTCTTGAACTCAGGCAACTCATCTAAAAACAAAACCCCATTATGAGCAAGAGATATCTCTCCTGGATTAGGATTAGAGCCACCACCTACAAGTGCAACATCACTAATGGTATGATGTGGAGATCTAAAAGGCCTTGAAGAAACAAGAGAAGCTTCAGCCCCAAGTAGACCACACACCGAATGAATCTTCGTTACATCTAAAGCTTCATGAAGAGACAGTGGAGGCAAAATGCCCGGCAATCTTTTTGCCAACATTGTTTTACCTGCTCCTGGAGGTCCGATAAGGATAACATTATGACCACCTGCCGCAGAGATCTCCAGTGCTCGCTTTATATTTTCTTGACCTTTAACATCAGAAAAGTCTACGGCAAAATGTTGTTGATCTTCCATAAAAACTTCTCGGGTATCAACATGAGTTGCTTTAAGTGTTCGGTTTCCCGACAGAAAGTCTACAGCTTCAACAAGGTTCTCTATACCATAGACTTCTAAGTCATTCACAATTGCGGCTTCTCTAGCATTTTGTTTAGGAACGATCATGCCTTTATATCCCTTTTTGCGAGCTTCTATTGCGATGGGTAATGCACCTTTTATTGGTCTTAGTCCTCCATCTAACGCAAGCTCACCCATGATGACGTACTCAGAGAGCAACTCTGAATTAAGCTGTTTCGTAGCCCCCAAAATACCAAGAGCAATGGGCAAATCATAAGCAGAACCTTCTTTGCGTATGTCGGCGGGAGCTAGATTGACAACTAGTTTCAACCTATACATTTTATACCCTATGTTTTTTATAGCAGCCTCTATTCTCTGAAATCCTTCCTTAACAGCACTATCTGGCAAACCCACAAGGTGATAGAAGTTGGTGCCCACTGTAACATTGCCTCCAGCGTTCACTTCAACAGTTATCAATTGAGCTTCAACACCTTGAACGGCACTTGCAAATGTTTTAACGAGCATATGCTAATATATCTAATTTCGAAGCCAATACTTGAATACTTGGATATTAGGATAGTAAATTGAGCAATCATTATTTTTTTATGACAAAAGAAGAGGCGCTTGTTAAACTCCAGAGATATTGTACTTATCAAGATCGATGTCATCAAGAGGTCAGGTCAAAATTGATATCGATCAAAATCTACGGTGATTGGTTAGAAGAAGTGATGAGCAACCTGATTGAACAAGGCTATCTTAACGATGAGAGATTTGCTATTAACTATGCTCGAGGAAAATATCGATTAAAAGGCTGGGGGAGAATTAGAATAACCAGAGAATTGAAATCAAGAAAGATCAGTGACTACTGCATAAAAAAAGCAATAAAAGAAATTGAAGAAGAAGGAGGATATGAGGAAACACTAAGAAATCACCTTGAAAAATATATTGAAATTAGAAAAACGAAGTATGACAAAAACCTACTGAAAAAGAAAACATTCGCTCATGGTATAAGCAAAGGATTCGAAACCACCCTTGTCAATCAAGTTCTAAAGGAGTTAATATAAGAAGACAGATATTTATCGTGATTGACACCATGACACACAGCTCATAGAACTATCTGCGTGCGATAGCAGTTATGATGCATCCATCATCAGAAGGTATAGATATCGTAAGTACATCACCATCTATCTGACCATCTAGGCAATCCTCTCCATCACAAATGGTAATTGTATCTCCGGACACGGTATATTCTCCTGAACCATTAACATCTTGACTAAAGATTGTCGAAGAGATCATGGAACTAATCGTAAATGTATTATCATCATTAAGAATGATAACGCCCATAAGACAGACCTCTATACCACTGATTATTTCGCAACCGTCTTCTCCTACCTCTACACTTCTGTTGTTATTGGGGTCATCACAATTAGCAATCGAGAAACTAAATATTGAATAAGAACCTGCGATGCTTGTACCATCATCTCCACAACTGGAGATTAAGAAACCAAAAAACAAACAAAAGAGACTAAGGGTAAGTCTTGTCATCATCTATAATTTATACATAAGTAACTATATATTATACCGATATTGTATCTCTCCTAATTTAAAAACATGAGATATCTATTTCTTTTTTTATGCCTTCTGTCTTATGCGACAAATGATGCTCAAGACATCTTGCCCGAAGTATTGAGTATTGAAGATCAGTCTCGAATCATAGACAATATCCTAGAAGATCGGTTAGATAACCTTTTGCCAGAGTTGATGCGCAGAGAAGATATTGATATGTGGATCTTAATCTCAAGAGAGTATAATGAAGACCCTATCATGAAGACCATCTTGCCCAGCACTTGGTTGGCAGCACGAAGACGGACCATTATGGTATTTTATGACAATGGATCTACTGTCGATAAGATTGCAATAGCAAGATATAGTGTTGGACGATTACTCAAAGGAGAGTGGAATGTCGATGTGTATCCAGATCAGTGGGAAGCACTCATGAATATAATTAATGATAAAAACCCCAAAAAAATAGCCCTTAACTATTCTGAAAATTATGGACTTGCAGACGGACTTGTAAAATCCGAATACGAATCTTTCATGTCATATCTCCCGACAGATATGCACGACAAGGTTACCTCAGCAGAGCGACTGGCAGTTGCTTGGTTAGAGACAAGAAGCGACAAAGAGTTAGAGATTTATCCGATGATCTGTAGGTTAGGCCATCTTATATTAAGAGAAGGATTATCAGAAAAAGCTATTCACCCTGGGATAACATCAACAGATGATGTTGTCTGGTGGTTAAGACAGAGGGTTAATGATCTTGGATTGGACACATGGTTTCACCCTTCTGTCTCTGTACAGCGTTCAGATATGGGCAATAATGAGTTTCTAAGATCCTTTAGTAAGCGTCCAGACCAGGATATTATAATGCCTGGCGATCTAGTACATGTTGATTTTGGTATAACTTATCTGAGACTGAATACGGATCAGCAAGAGCATTTTTATGTTTTAAGACCTGGAGAGACTGAAGCACCTAAAGGATTGTTGAGCGCTTTCGCAAATGGAAATCGTGTTCAAGATATCCTCACTTCTAACTTTAAAAAGGGACTAACGGGCAACCAAATTTTAAAGAAGTCTTTGGATCAGGCAAAATCAGAAGGGCTTAATGCATCGATCTATACACACCCGATTGGTTTTCATGGACATGCTGCAGGGCCTACCATTGGTATGTGGGACAAACAAGAAGGAGTAAAAGGGCCTGGTGACTATCCATTATTTGACAATACCGCATATTCTATAGAATTGTTTGCCGCCACACCTGTTGCTGAATGGGGGGACAAACCCGTTCGTATCATGTTAGAAGAAGATGGTGTTTATAAAGATGGACAATTTTACTTCCTAGATGGAAGACAAAAAGAGCTGTTTTTAATCCCTAGAAATAGGAAAGGAATAGGGGAATAGATATTCTAAAAAAGATCTACCAAATTTTTATAATCTCTGGATTATCAACCCACCGACTCCATTTTTTATTATAAGTGTGTAATCGCTTAGTGGGGTTGTTTTTATCATCAACAATTAGAAAGTCTCTATTGGCCCATTCAAATATGCTGCCATACAAATTGTGCACATTAGTATATCCCGCCTTCTTTAATTTATTTCCGATTTTATCGCTGCGATACCCTATAGAACAATAAACAATAATAGGAGCGTCTTTAGGGAGATCGACAATGGAAGAAATATTAAAATTGTCATATCCAACGTATCGAGCCCCTGAGATATGGCTTATATCAAACTCTTTTTTCTCTCTTGCATCGAGATATACATATTGAAGAAGTGTATCACAATGTGCATCTTCGACAGAGATTACTGGAACTTTGTAGCCAATTATGCGATCAACTTTTTTATCAAAATCAGGATTT